>NZ_VATM01000018.1:0-25225 GCF_005781075.1 Escherichia sp. E2562
CCTGGCGGTGCGATCCGCCCGGAATAGAATTTAAACTGAATATGCGTTGTAACTCCGCATACCACAGATATCGGCGTGGAAATAAAGTGGCTAAAGCGAATGAGATAAAAAAAGTAAAAATAGGGCGGAAATGTAAGAGGACAAATTAAAGAAAGCGAATAATTTCATTCTTCGGATTGTTGAAAAAAAGTTAAATATTTATCCAGTCTGTTTTTATGCCGATATAGGGAAGAGATTCTTAAAAATCACAACCCCTCAGGAGAAACAACATGGGTATATCATCACTGGGAATCGGTTCAGGGATCGATACCGCATCAATGCTGGAGCAACTTAAAGCCAGCGAACAGCAGCGCCTGACGCCCTATACCAGTCTTCAGAATAGCTATAAATTGAAGATTTCAGCCTGGGGATCTATCTCCAGCCTATTGTCTACGCTGCAAAAATCGGTGAAATCATTAGGTGGTGATGCATTCAATACCCTGAAAGTGAGTAGCAACAAAGCCTTTACTGCGACGGCGAGCACGGGTGCGCTGGCGGATACTCATGAAATTACTGTGGAACAACTGGCATCTGCCCATAAACTGAAAACGGAACTCCAGACCAGTGCTGACACCACCCTGGGGAGTACAACTGGCAGCGGCACCAGAAAGATCACCATCACGCAAAAAGACGGAAAAACCACCGAAGTTGAACTTAAAGACGATGAAACGTCGTTAAACAGCATCGCCAAGGCTATCAACAAGCAAAATGGTGATGTTAGTGCCAGCGTTCAGTCTACAGGCAAAGGTTATCAACTGGTTCTGAGTTCTAAAACAACCGGCAGCGACGGTGAAATGAGCGTTAAGGTCGACGGCGATCAGAATCTTGCGGACATCTTGGACACGTCAGCAGGCGGTCAGCATCCAAATGGTGTTGCGGGCGATCCCGGTGCAGCTGACAAGATGATTTCGGTTTCGGATGCTAAAGATGCCAAATTGTCTGTTGATGGTACTGATTTTACTCGTTCCAGTAACAACATTACTGACATCATTGACGGTGTGACGCTGAACCTGAATGCCGTTTCTGAAGCAGATAAAAATGATCCGACCAAATTACAATCTGAGCAGTTGACATTAACGGCTGATACGTCTGCTATTAAAACTCACCTTCAGGATTTTGTTAAGCAATACAATGCACTGCTGTCAGCAACAACTGTATTCAGTAAGTACGTCAAGAATGATACCTCCGGTCTGAGTGATGATGATGTCGCAACGCCCAGTTCCAAGAGCGGGGCGCTGATGGGCGATTCCACGCTGCGCGGAATGGTCAGTCAAATTCGCTCTACGGTAAACGGCGTTTATGGTGATTCTGGCGCTGATTATGGTTCATTAGCCGATCTGGGCATCAAAATTGATGCCGCAACCGGTCAGATGACACTGGATGAGAACAAGCTGGACAACGCGATTGCCGATGATCCGGATCAGATCGCCAATATGTTTATGGGTCATGGCAGTAATGAAGGCATGGCGACTACGTTGGGGAATATCATCAGTAGCTATATTGGTACTGGTAGCGATGATAAAACCGGGCTTATCAAGACCACCACTGACGGCCTTGATTCACAAAGCAAGGTGGTTCAGCAGCAAATTGATAAGACCCAGAAACTGATCGATGCTCAGGTTGAGCGTTATCGCATCCAGTTCCAGAATCTGGATACCGCGATGTCAAAAATGAACAGCATGAACTCGCAATTAACCTCTCTTTTATCAACGATTTAATAAGAGTAAAGGCTGACGGAGCGTGACTCCGCCAGCCCCGCAGGAGTCTGATATGTACACTTCACAGGGCGCAGAAGCCTACAAACAAGTTTCGCTACAGAGCAAACTGGCAGGAGCAACCCCACATCAGCTTATTTCTATGCTGTTTGATGGAATTCATAGCGCAATCCAGAAAGCAATTATCTATTTTGAACAGGGTAATATTCCTCGCCGCGGGGAGATGATCTCTAAAGCAATCAATATTATTGATAATGGTTTGCGGGCATCGCTTGATCATGAGAAAGGTCTGCATATTGCAGGCGAACTCGAACAACTTTATGAGTATATGTCACGGACATTGTTTCAGGCTAACCGAACGAACGACCCTGAATTACTGAAGCATGTCGATCAACTATTAATGCGGCTTGCAGAAACCTGGGAAGAAATTGACCCACAGCAAACCCGGGGGAGACGTGGTTAATTTGATTTCACATTATGATAATTTGTTCGACATGAACCAGTCGATGTTAACGATGGTGCGTGAAGAAAAATGGGATGCCTTTTTAGCGCTGCTGGATATATTTCTGGCGAAAGCGGAAGACTTAATGACGGGCACCAGTGGATTAACGCTGTCAGAAATTGAGCGTGAACGCATCAAAAGTCTGGTTCGTGAGCTTATGAACGGTACAGAGGAGTTGATCCGTAAAGTCAATATCAGGCTCGAAACGCTCAAGCAAAATATGTCATCTTTGCATCAAGGTTCAAAAGTTAGTCAGATGTATACGTCTTTTGACGCGGTAAAACGCTAATTAGCATTGGTTATACTGCATTCCCTGGGCAGCAAATGAGCTGTACCAGCGTTGGTTAATGTCCATCGGAGTCATGGGCATTAACAATATCATCTATTCTCAATAGTTTATCTATCATATTTTCTATTTCCAGTTTCCGATGCTACGCGACACATATTCCCTTAACGTTGTTCTTCATTGAGATTTTCCTCAACTCTGTGATGCCTTTGGCAGAACATCCTCCTCCTTGCAGTAAAATGCCTGTCGATGTGTTCAAAAAATGCAATGGAGCTTATGTGTTTACGATACGCTGGAATATAAAAACCATTGACCGTATTTCAATGATAGAAGACGTTTTAAAAGAATTTTCATTTTATAAATTTAATATTATTTCAATGAAAGTGACAGCCGGACGCATTCTTATAAAATCAATGTGTCGTCATACAGGGGATATCAATAGTGTAGTGACACGGTTAAGTCATCATCCAGACATTATTAATATTGAGCATTTTAGTACCGATAGTGGAATCACCTCTCATAGATCAGTAAAACCGAGCGAATATTTTACTGATGTGATTGGTGAAAGCCCGCAAATGCAATCGCTTATAGAAAAAGCGATAAAGTTTTCGGAAAGTCGTTTTACCGTATTGATTCGCGGTGAAACGGGAACAGGGAAAGAGTTGCTGGCGCGTGCTATTCATAATTGTGGGCCACGACGTTTACACGCTTTTATTCCGGTAAACTGTTCGACAATCCCTGAAGAACTGATGGAAAGCGAGTTCTTTGGTTACGAGAAAGGCGCGTTCACCGGGGCCGATGGCAAAGGGAAGAAAGGATTGTTTGAAATGGCGGATAAAGGAACGCTGTTTCTTGATGAGTTTGGCGAAATGCCACTAAGTATGCAGGCAAAACTACTGCGCGTTTTGCAGGATAGTGGTATCCGGCGTATAGGCAGTTCTCAGGTTGTTTCTTTTGATACTCGGGTTATCGTAGCCACTAATGCGAACCTGGAAGAGATGATGTTGAATCGTCAGTTACGTGCCGATCTCTACTACCGAATCAATATTCTTTCGTTAACAATCCCGCCGCTTCGCCAGCATCCACAAGATATTACGTTATTGATTGATCATTTTCTGCAAAAGCATGGTTGTGAGTTTAAGCGGGCATTGGTTTTTGATAAACATAGTCTGGAATTTTTGCAGCATTACACATGGCCGGGCAACATCAGGGAACTGGAGAATATTATTATCCGCTTGATGCATATGTCGGACAGTGGAATAGTAACAATGGACGAACTGAAATGGATGAATTCTCCATGCCGGGAGAACCAGCAAAGCCACTGTGGGAATATGGAGCCTTTAAAAGAACAAGTTCGCTTGACTGAACGAAAAATTATCGAAAAAATGTTAGATGATAATAATTCTGCACGCAGCATTGCTAAAGTACTGGGTGTTTCGCACACGACCGTTTTGAATAAAATACGCAGTTACCAACAAGATGTGGTTTATTAACGCCCCCATCTAACATATGGGGGCGGCCCAAATACTACTCGATGAGTTTCAGCAGCGGTGAGAGGCAGAGTAGAATACCGTAGATAAAAATAAGCCAGCTTCTGACTCCGCGTAGGTTTTCTAGCGCTTGGACACTGTAAATTAAGAAAACAGGGATCAGACAAGAGACGATACCGTATAGAGGACTACCAAGCTGGAAAAACACCAGAACGGATACACGAAACGAAACCCAGACAACCAGTGTCGCAACAATAAAAATCCCTATTCCTGTTGTGAGCATCTGCGGGCTGACTTTCTCAACATTAATTACCCGACTTAAAATATTGAGTACAATTCCTTTCAATGCTTCATGAAAACCAAGATAAATACCAAAAAAAGCCGTCAGAACTGCAAAAATATTTAATATTGTCGAAGCAAGATGAATAATTTCTCCTGGTATCACTTGCGTTGCCAGCGCCAGGGCGGAAATATTCTGCTCAAATGCGGAAATCGCTTCTTCATGGCTGATGGAAAAAGTGAATGAGAATGAAAAAAACAATATGATGGTTATCAGCGCAATGTAACTGATTCGATGGGTGCGGATAGCCATTCTGGTGGCCATAACCCGGTCTCTTTCTCTTTTTCGATAGGCAATATTCATCGGATTCAACACCTGAATAAAGACGGCTGAGAAAAAACAAAACGGGATGGTCAGCAGAACGTCACGAAAAAAATCACTCATTGGGGGAAATGCACTGATATTATTAAAATTCCAGTGTGGGATCATGATAAAACCCAGGATAACAATAATCCCTACTTTGATGATTACCATTGGCCCGGAAATTTTAAATAATATTTTTTCTCCACGAGAGGCAATGGCAACCAAAACAGAAAAGACAATGATTTTATAGATAATGGATTGTGACAAGTCGCTATCGGTTAAACCAAAGTGTCTGATATACGAAGCGCTGTCAAAAATGACGGAAAGAGAGTAGATGAATATTCCATGGACAATCATCAAAAAGTATATAACGCCTAAAAAAATGCCCCAGTTTTTCCCCAGGTAGTGGCTTATAATATCAGTATAATCGTTGCAGGTTTCACTTTTGGAAAGTGTTTTAAGATACATGTCCTGCACAATATACGTTGCAGGGTAGGCAATAATAAATGCTGTAATGAAAACCCATATCCCTTTTAAGCCGATCTGCACTGGCATTAAAACTGTACCTGCGCCAATGGCCATGCCAATGCATAATAAAACCCAGCCAAAGTCATAGCGTGTAAAGGGTAGTTTATTGGTGAGTGTGTGAGAAATATTTACATAATTATCCGCTTGTTGCGTGCTGATTTGCATAATGTGCCTCCATCCCAATCCCTCTGCCAATAAAGCAGAGGGCAGGTGTTGATATTTTATATGCTTTTGAAAAATTAATTTCCGGCGATGGCTGTGGCGATTGCCTGCTGAAGGTCCTCAATAATATCGTCAGGATCTTCCAGACCTACAGAAAGCCGAATCATTCCATCAGTAATTCCTGCTTTTAATCGTTCTTCTGGCGGCACAGGAGAGTGGGTCATCGATGCCGGATGTTGGATCAGTGTTTCGGTATCCCCAAGGCTTACCGCCAGCAAACATAAATTGACCGCGTTAATCATCCGTCTGCCAGATTCAAAGCCTCCGGCTATTTCGAAACTGATGACACCGCCGGGTAAAGTCATTTGTCGCTTATATAAATCGTACTGAGGATGAGCCAGTAATCCAGGATAATAGACATGGGTAATTGCCGGATGGCTTTCAAGGAACTGCGCAATTTTCATGGCGTTACTGGAGTGACGTTCCATCCTGACGCCGAGCGTTTTAACGCCACGTAAGGTTAGCCAGGCGTTAAACGGACTCATACATCCGCCCGTAATATCCTTAAGTCCAACGTAACGCGCCTGATCGATAAAATCTTTTTTACCAACAATAACGCCGCCAATGACATCGCCGTGACCGTTAATGTATTTAGTGACGCTATGTACAACAATATCTGCCCCCAGACGTAACGGTTGTTGGCCATAAGGCGACATAAAGGTGTTATCGACAATCAATATCGCGCCGTGCTGATGTGCGATACCCACGACCATTTCAATATCGACCAGTGTCAGCGTCGGATTGGCCGGAGTTTCGATATAAATAACCTTCGTTTCTGGTCGTATTGCTGCTTTTAGTTCAGCAATATTTGTCGCGTCGACAAAGCTTGTGGTGATGCCAAATTTCGGCATGCTGTGGGAAAGAAAAGCGTGTGTACAGCCATAAATTGCATTGGCAGAGACAATATGATCGCCTTGCTGGCACAGAGTCAGCAGGGCTGTCGTAATCGCAGAAATTCCAGAAGCGGTCGCCAGTGCAGCTTCACCGTCTTCAAGGACGGCCATTTTTTGCTCAAGGGCATCTGTGGTGGGGTTACCCAGGCGAGTATAAATATAACCTGGTTCTTCAAGTGCAAAACGTGCAGCGCCTTGTTCAGCATTATCAAAGACAAATGTTGATGTCTGGAAAATTGGCGTGCTGAGCGATCCCGTAGAGGGGTCCGGGTGTTGTCCTGCGTGAATAATTTTGGTATCGAATCGATAATTGCGGTTATTAGACATACTCTTTCCTTAATTTTATAAACGACTCGCTAATGACATAGCAATTGCTATGCCAGATAAATAATCGTGTGTATTCAATTTATTAGCGTTTGTTACACCGTCGTTTATGTTCGGAATATTTCCAGTCTGGCAATAAAGTTGCCACTATTAACGGAAGTAATAGTTACAACATACAATTATTTTTCGAAATCGCCGCACTCTTTAAACTCCAGATGCTAAAATGTCACTATGTAATACCTTATCGTTCAATCAAAACAATTGTTGCTCTAACCGCCGAAAAGTTAGTTAGGCTAAATGTTGTAATGAGCAGCGCTGCTCACCATGGGCCGCTTTCAAGGAGATGAGAGTTTATGTTTACAATTTTGATGATAGTGAACAAAGAACCAGATATCGCCAAAACAAACATATCGAAGTACCGCAAGCCGCTATGAGAAAATATTATGAATGGCGTCATCTTGTCAGGGACTATGGGCACGATCCAAAAACAGCGGCGAAATCTGTTTCGGATGCAAATTGTGAAAAACTTCACGGTTTTACTGATACTTATTCATTTCGGATAACTCAAGAGCATAGGGTTATATTCGTCAAGCGAGGTAATAATATTAAAGTTCTTTCCGTAGGCGGCCATTACGTTCGTCAGTAAGTAAAGACCGGTGTTATGGTTTAGCTGTATAACTGCCGTCATGTTAAAGGTGACCGTTCAGGTGGTCACCGAACTCAATAATAAAACGGATCATCATCAACAGCCAGTTTTGGAACGACATACTCCTTTTAGGAATATCGTTGAGTACCTGGCATAGTAAAAGATAATTAACCGTGACTGCCTGTCATTGACCACCTGGGACCCACAATCAATTTTGAGGGCAAGTATTTATGCTGCAAGAACAACAGCGTTTGTGGAAATTTTGAATAAAAATAACTCACTGCCGTTCTTTCTTTAGTTTCTTATGCAATTCCTGCCAAACGGCAATATATGACTCAGTCATCTTGCCTAACGTAAACTCAGGTCGATTAACACTATTACGGAATATCTGCGCCTTCTGGTCTTTACGTAATTGCTCGACATCAGAAAGGTAAGTAATAATCCGCTTTTGGATCGCGGCGATAGTCGGTTCGCAAGCATATTCCGGCTGCATATAACTATCCATACCTAACCCTGGCGTGGCTATTAATGCGCAGTTCGACAACAATGCTTCTAGACCAACAATACCGTAGCTTTCCTGCATACTTGGGAAAACCACGATATCAGTTTCCGCCAGCGCCTGTTTTTTCTCTTCCCCCTGCACAAAGGTTAACCCTTTAAAACCTTCTTTTTCCATATAATCGGGGATTTTTTCAGGCCCATAAACCCGGGCTTCTATGCGCTGTCGATAGGTTGGTGGAAGTGTATTGATGGCATCACGGAAAATCAGGAAATTCTTCACAATATCGGTAAAGCGACCAAAAAAGCTAATCACTACTTTGCCTTCAGGATGGGGAACTTTATCCGCCGGATAATCTGCGAAATTCACACCGATTGGAAACAGGTGAGGAGGGACGATATCCGCCGAGACATGCTGAATAACAGAGCGATGGGCCCAATCGCTATGAAGAACCACCGCGCCACTTTGTCTTACAGCGATCCTCTGCTCCCAATAATGCTGCATTCCTTTTTGTGTCCGGGTCAGATAGTGTTGCATACCGATATAGCTGGAATGCAGCGTGAACTGAACGCGCTTTAGCTCAAAAAAGAACGGCAATAGCGGTGAGTTTTCATGCACTGAAATAATGTCAGGTTTGAACTCATTGAGGAGCGGCTGAATTTTTTGCGCTGTACTCCAGGCCACGTTAAGACTGAGCGACTCCAGCGATGAATCGAGGGGTAAGGCCGGTTCTACTGCAATCTCATAATCAGCCAACTGAGAATGTGCTGTCTTTTGATTATTCAGATACAACACTTTAAAAGGATAATTACGCCGTTTTAATTCCGCCCAAAAGTGTTCATTAAAAAAACCAAGACCGCTAAACAGCACGTCCGGGGCTTCAGTTGTAACAATTAAAACTCGTGGTTGCATACCAAATCCTATTATCAAATGCAACGGATAGCCTGCCAGTAAATAAAAAATGACAGGCTTCCATTTAACAATGGCTCTCCACTAGAAACGATATTTAATTCCTAATATAACCAGAGTATCGCTATAGCCACTGTCACCCATTTGCTGCGTGACGTTACCCCAAAGATCCAGGCGACGAGATAACTGGCCTTCAAGTCCCACTTTTACTTCGCCAATATTTTTGGTTCCATCAATACTATTCTTATAGCCATTCATGGTTGCACCAAAATTATGAGTATTGTGGATCCAGTTGGCTTCGATAAATGGCTGGAATTTACGGTCTTTACCGTTATCAATAGCACTATGACCGTTGGCATAAGTACGAATACCAAGACGACTTTGAATATTGCCATCACCATCAAAGGAAACACGTGAACCACCACTACTTGAATGTTCAGTATGGTCATTGGCGCGAACGTTCATCCAGGTCAGTTGTCCCTTAGGTTGCAAATAATATTTCACACCGTCAGAGATTCGTTCCCCCAGTTTGAAGGTATAGCCAGCTTCAATTGATGCCGTAACACCCCGGGATTTATAGCTTTCCGTCGCCAACTGGTCACCTTTTACTTCATTATCAAACCAGTTATATAAAGCCCAGGCATCAACATAACTGCCTGTTTTATCATGCTCATTGGCATACCATGTGCCATACAATCCCGCACTGTACCCCGCCACAGAACCTGTGGATTTATATCCTGAATATTTTGACTCCGTATTGCTGTTTTGCCTGGCGAATCCGGCCATTACGCCCAAATGCCAACGGTCGAAACCATTGCTACTCCATTGTGCAATATCGCCACCTAGTTGAGAAACGTAACGATTCCCCTGATTTTTTAACTGGCCACTGCTATCACGAGAACGGTTATGACCGCCAACTTGGCGCAGCCACAAACTGGTCACCTTTTGCTCACCGGTCAGGGCATCAGTATATTGGGTTTCCCCCATACGATCGTGAAGGCGCATCAGGAACAGGCTATTGGCGGCCATATGGTTAAACATATAGCTCCCCGGTTCGGGTCGATTGATATTTTCAGGTTCAGGCTTCGGTTCTGGAGTTGGCGTAGGCTCGGGGTCAGGATCAGGTTCCGGGTTCGGTATAACCGGATCTTCAGGCGTGACAATGGGAAGCTGTGAACGCAGATACCAGTCACCATCCTGATTATTGACGCTATTTTTATGCAAATAGTATTCAAATGCACCGCCAACGACACGACCTTGCTGAATAAACTCACCGGAGGAATCACCGTTAACTTCAATAACTTTGATCCCTTCACTGGTTTTAGCTCCGGTTCCGCCAGAATTATTAATCAGCAGATAACTTTGTCCGGAGGTTGAGCCATTAATGATGACTCTGTCTGTAGGAGAACTGTCATCCCCAAGGTAAGTATCCAGCTCAACAGTGCCATTATTACCCACATAATCACCGTCGATAGTAAAACGATCACCTACGACGTTATTAGCGAGAATTAAACGGCCCTGGTTTTTGAAGGTGGGCAAATTCTGCAACAGCGCGCTGTTTGCGCTGCCATCGGCATTCGCGGTCAGTATAATTTGACCGAGGTTATTTAACTCAGTCGTTCCGCCACCAAAATCACTGGTTGCCACAGAAGCAACCGCATCCCGGACACCATCCCGATCGGAATCTGACCACTGACGAATATTCCAGACGCCCGTTGTGTCATTCACGATCTTATCCTGACCGCTGGTTAATTGAATAACACCAGTCATCGTTCCGGCATTGGTGATGCTGGTAGCCGCCCCAGTGTATTGGTATGTATTAATACCCGA
The DNA here is from genome assembly GCF_005781075.1 of Escherichia sp. E2562. Classification (NCBI taxonomy): domain Bacteria; kingdom Pseudomonadati; phylum Pseudomonadota; class Gammaproteobacteria; order Enterobacterales; family Enterobacteriaceae; genus Escherichia; species Escherichia sp. E2562. Next base: position 10,527 of record NZ_VATM01000018.1, read on the forward strand.
CGGATTATTAGTGTAGTTGAGATCATAATAATCATAGCCAGTTGTGCTAATCGCGACATCAGACAATGCCCCCAACGTTGCACCTTCATCAATCGTGATACTGGAAGTTGCTCCGCCGATGGTTTTAATCCCCGCACCTTCAGAGCCGCCATCAACTACACTACCTTCCTGTAAGTGAACATCAAACACACTCTGAGGATCGAGAATAATGTAGCCGCCGCTACTATAGGAATATTCAGGGCCGGTATCCTGTAAACGAATCGCATCTCCAACTTGAGAGCGAATAACGCCTGAGGTTGTCATCCGAGATTCCAGCGCCTGAGAATATATTGCGGCTGTATCTTTACTGGCACTCTGGTTAACAATTTGACTATCGGAATATTGCGTCACGGCCCCCAACGCTAATAGACCGCCGGATGCACCCGCCAGATAAACACTGGCGTGTTGGGTTCCACGAACGTTGGTTATATCAAAGATTATACCGCCGGAAGGCCCGGAGATGGGGGCCTGAGGTTCCTGCACATCAACATCGGAGATGTTTCCTGTATAGATATTGCCAGAGGTGCTCACTTCAATTTCGGTGTTGCTACGTCCTAATGCCTCAATACCCGTTGCATCCGAATGAATTGTTGTGCCAGCCTCTAAATGGATAACTGATTTATCCGTAGTCATATAATCAGTTTCGTATTGATAGGCTGGGGTACTAGTACGATTATTTATGTCAGTATGAATATGGATATTTATTTTGTTATCAGCATAGACACAGCTAGTTTCAGGTCTGGTACTGACATAATCACAAGAATCTGTGGCATGCGCGGTATTAAAAGCAAGAAAGATAGCACCTGCAACCAGGGTTTTGTTAAAGGGATTTTGACCTGCGTGATAGTATACATTCTGTAGCGCTATTTTAGGTTTTTCAACGCTCTCTTCTGAATAACAACAATTGTATCTATTATCCATAATAGCTCATCCTGATGAAATTTATCCATTTAATAAAACCGACGAGAGCAATACCACGCGCACGCATTTGGTTTAGGTTAAGAGTCTATACGTCCCATTAATTTTGTAAATAAGAAATATTGAACTTTTGGTTAAAATATCATTCATTGATAAAAAACAACATTTTCATACTCAAATAAACACGCATTCGGGACCAGAAAACGATAGTTATTATACAGATTTCAACTGGTTAAAGTGAAAATGGTTTAACAAACGGAATGATCGATTAATAAAATTGTTAGCGATATAAAATAAGGATTTTTATAAACAATGCCAGGAAATTTCCGTGATTAATGCGGACAAATCACTCGTCTCTTTCGATTATTCAAAAAGTTAAAGAAGAAGATCTGTATCCTGAACAATGGCCAGAAAGGCCTCGAGAAGTCTAACCCTTTATCATCAACGAAAGTTTTTAATATTTGTTATTATTATTACGTAATAATGGTGCAAGCACAGCATTCATAACAAGTATAAAAGCCATTGCTATATATATCATTGGAAAACCGAATTGTTGTGCAAAAAAGCCTATTGGTGCTGGCGCCATTAATGTACCTAAATAACCGATGCTTGTAACAATACTTATTCCAGTACCTACAGCAATTCCAGACTGATGGCCTGCGGATGAAAAGATGACAGGAACAATATTGGCAATACCACCGCCAGCCAGAGAAAAAGCCAGAATTGCCTGCCACGGCGACGGTTACAGGGCTGCTGTTAGCATACCGGCTGCTGCCAGGATACTGGATACACGAAGAGTTTTCACGGGTCCATAACTATCACGTATCACATCACCAACGAATCGAACCATTGACATGGTGCATGCAAAAAAAGCAAAAGCAAGGCTGGCTATTTCTATATTAGCATTAAGGTTTTTCATTAGATAACGTGATGACCAGTCGACAACCGCACACTCTGGTATCATTCCAAGAAGAGCCATTATTCCTATAATATAGATTTTAGCCTGGCGGGGTAAACTCGATGATGATTTATTTTTCTGATTCTCTTGTGGATGATCATTAGTGATAAAATGAAGTGCTGTCAAAACCAGAAGAAAAGCGATCCCAGAAATTATAAAAATATGACCAAGGTATCCATAGTTTTTAACTGCATAACCACCTGTAAAACCCGATACAAATAAACCAACGCTCCATGAATAGTGGCACATTGACAGTATTGCGTAAGCTAATTTTCTTTCAAGGATAACGGCATTTGCATTCATGGCCACATTCATCGAACCAATCATCGCGCCTAAGAGAAATAAAAAGAATACTAATGAAGAAATATTTTTTACAATGCCTACGGATATTAACGAAACAGATGCTAACACGGCAAATAATCGAACAACTTTTTGTGAGCCAAACCTTGAGATTAACATACCGGACAGAGGCATCATAAATAAAGCCCCCAAACCGAATGTCAAAATAAGTAGACCAATGGTTATATCATCGGCGCCAAAACGAGGAGCAAGCTGTGCTATCTGCACAGCCCATCCTCCTTGTATAAATCCGTTGACAAAAAATAGTACAGTAACGGCCCATCGGGATTTTTGTAGCCGTTCCATGAACATTACTCCTGCTGTGTTAGCTGTTTATCACTGTAATGAATTACTTACTATTTAATAAAACAGAGTGATCAGCACATAATTTAAGCATATAGCTATCTTCACTGTTTCTGATTAATTGTACATTTTTAAAATCAGGAATAATGACTTTTGCGCCTAATGGCATGAGCTCCTCATCGCCTACACCAACGCAATAACAACCCGCAGCAACTGCTGATGCAACGCCGCTTTTAGCATCCTCGAAGACAACTGCCTGACTTGCTGGAATACCCAGACGTTGTGTAGCAAGAAGATAGGGATCAGGGTGAGGTTTGCCACGGGTAACATCATCACGTTCTACAATAACGGATATGTAAGGCTCTGCATGAAGTAACTCTATGACTCTGTTAATTTTTTGCCTCCAGCCGCTGGTTACAATACCAACAGGAATGTCGGCCTCTCCCAAAGAAGCAATGAGGCTGGCAACGCCAGGTATAAGTTCACAGTCCGTCGTATTCTCTACATGAATAATATGTGCCTGAACTTTTTGCTGGTCGGATTCCGGGAGATCGCCAAATAATGTCCGGATAGTATAGGGGCCAGGATGTCCGTGAATATGCTTCTGTATATCTTCGTCGGTGAGATGACGTTCATACATCAGAGCCGCTTCACGCCATCCATTTTCAATAACCATCCGGGAATCAATCAGGACTCCGTCCATATCAAATAAAACAGCTGAAAATTTTTCTCCGTTTTTATTCACTCTATTCTCCTTCAATGATAATAAATATCTATATCTATATCTATATCTATATCTATATCTATATCTTCATACCGTTCGCTGCTACGACGACCTGTCCCAGCGATATGCATCCATCATTACCAGGTACCAGCTTATGGCAATATGGTTTAAAACCTCTTGATTCAAGTTCATCAAGAGTGTTAACCAGCAAGAATTCATTACAAAAAACGCCTCCGCTCAATACAATCTGGTCAGTTCCATAACGTTCAGAGAGGAGAGAGCACATTGTTGCTATAATATGCACAATGGTTGAGTGAAAACGTCGGCTAAGATCTTCCTGGTTGATGTTATTGACTAGTATGGACTGAACTAATTCTTTCACTAACGGACGATAATCAACACTTATATCACCATTGTGAATTTCATCGATTATATAGGTAAATGGTTCAATCATATGAAAATCTTTTTTTAGAAGCGCTTCCATTTCAATGGCGGCCTGTGCTTCATACTCAATCTCTGAACAAATTCCAATAAGTGCTGAAACACCATCGAAAAGACGCCCCATACTGGTAGTAATCGTTGTGTTAATTTTCCTTGTTACCATCCTGGTGAATACTTCACGGCGATTTTCAGATAAATCAAGAATAGCTGGTAAGTTGATATAACTCTCAACATTTTCACCATATGTTTCAACCAGCAATGATATTGCCATTCTAATAGGTTCTTTAACCGCTTTATCTCCTCCTGCTAATAACATTGGGCGTAAATGAGCAACACGCTCTACACTTTCGACGTTACCAAATAAAAATTCTCCGCCCCATATTGTTCCGTCAGAACCATACCCTGTACCATCGAAAATCACGCCAATGGTTTTACCTGAAAGACCATTTTCCGCCATACATGCGGCCATATGCGCATGGTGATGTTGGACCTGAATGACTTTGATCTCTGCATTTTCGAGGGCACTGCGAGTTGAACGAAAGGCCGGGTGTAAATCACAGACCAGAATATCGGCTTTTTTTATGGACAGTAACCCTTGCAGATGTTTTATACAGTCGAGATGAGATTTAAATGTTGTATCATTTTTTAAATCCCCAATATGTTGACTGATAAACACTTCTTTACCTTTCCCAATACTTATTGTGGTTTTCAGTTCGGCACCAAACGCCACAACATTTCCAACGGAATAAGGAAGGTGAACAGGGTAGGGAGCATAACCTCGTGAGCGACGCAAAAATGATATTTGTGAATCGGGGGTGTTTTTTCGCTTAATAACGCGAACAACGGAGTCATCTACTCTTGTACGAATATCGCGATTATTAAGTACAAAGTAGTCTGCAATTTTCCCTAGTTGTTCTATTGCATCATTATTATCAATGACAATAGGCTGTCCGGAAATATTTCCGCTGGTCATTATAACGGCCGGGAGTTCAGGATCAGCAAGTAACATATGTTGTACAGGCGTAGAAGGCAACATTACACCCAAATTGGGGTTTTTGGGGGCCACCACTTCTGGCAACGTCTGAGAGCGTTTGCGCAAAAGAACGATAGGGCGAGGCCCGCTCTCAAGTAAAGAGATATCGTCAGGGGTCACAACTGCCCACCTGGCCGCGCTTTCACTGTCTGCAACCATAACAGCGAACGGTTTAGCATCACGTCGTTTACGGCGACGTAACTCTCGCACAGCATCGACATTGGATGCATCAACGACCAGATGAAAGCCGCCAAGACTCTTAATGGCAACAATAGCGCCTTCTTTTAGCCTGTCGATGGTAAAACGTATAATGTCACTGACTGAGATTGATACGCCATCTTTATCAGTTAACTGCAGTTGTGGTCCGCAAACAGGACACGCATTGGGTTGCGCATGATAACGGCGATCTTCAATATCATGATATTCCTTATTACATTGTGGACACATTATAAAAGATTGCATGGTCGTTTGTGCACGATCATAAGGCATTCCACAGATAATAGAATAACGCGGACCACAATTGGTACAATTTATAAAGGCATAACGATAACGATGATTGGACGGATCGTTCATTTCCCTCAGACAGTCTTTACATACATTTGAATCAGGGGGAACAATTGTATCCATATTGGATAAATTATTGCTTTTTCTGATATCAAAGCCTGAATAATATGGCGCTGGTTTTTCCAGTTCGACCTTATATATATCAGTGATCCGTGCCAGAGGCGGTGGCTGAGAGATCAGTTCATCAATTATGTTATTTATGGTCTGTGAAGATGCCTGCAGTTCAAGCAAAACACCTTCGGAATCATTAAGAACCCAACCGGTTGCACCATGCGTTCTGGCTAATCGATGAACAAAAGGTCTGAATCCTACTCCCTGGACAATGCCGCAAACTCGAAACCGGCAGGTGTCTTTTTTTTCAGAATCAACAGAGTCTTGGTAGTTCTGCACCGTAAAGTTCCTCAATAATAGTATGCGTTCCGTCAGATTCGACCATGCAGACTTCCGGCTGCGAGCCTGATTTAACCTCTCCAATAATCGCTGCCTTTTTACCAAAAGGATGAACGCGGAGTAATTCCAGAACATGCTCTGCCACATCTGGCTCAACAAACAGGCAAAGACATCCCTCATTGGCCAGATTAATGACATCCACACCTAACATATCAGCAGCCATAGCTGCCTCAGGCTGGACAGGCAACGCATCTTTATTAAAAACAATAGGGCATGAAGTGGCTCTGGCATATTCGTGCAATACTGCAGAAAGACCACCACGAGTAACGTCCCGCATGGAAGCTATTTTTCCTGTAGGAGTATTAAGCAAAATGTTTTCAATCATATGATTCAGCGGTGCACAGTCACTTAATATATTACGTTCAAACCCCAAACCTTCCCGAATCGATAAAAGATGAATAGAGTGATTCCCGATATAGCCACTCAGGATTATTTTCTGACCCGGCCTGACATGAGTTATCGAAACAGGAGGCCGCTCCAGCACGCCTATTCCGGCAGTATTGATAAAAAGCTGGTCAGCCTCGCCTTTTCCAACAACCTTGGTATCACCGGCAACAATTTTCACACCGGCTAAACGCGCTGTTTCACGAACGGATGCGATAATTTTTAATAAATCTGAGACAGGCATCCCGTCTTCAATGATCAGACTCAGCGTGAGATAAAGCGGGCGGGCTCCACTTACCGCCAGATCATTAACTGTGCCACACACGGCAATCTTACCAATATCGCCGTTGCCAAAGATAAGAGGAGTTACAACGAAAGAGTCGGTAGTGAAAGCAATTTTATTCGTTGGTAGATCCAACAAGGCGCTATCCTCCATCTCTCCCAGATAAGTTTCTTCCAATGTTTCTGAGATACGCTCAACCAGCTCTCTGCTTAATTTTGCACCTGTACCATGATCCAATATTATTGTTTCATTCAATGGCGCAAATAAATTCTCGCCAAGTTCGTTATCGGGCGTTGCTTCAGTCATTTTCATGCTGTTGTCCTTTCACCACGTTCAGGTAAATCACCAGTTTTCTCCAGTAACGACAGTATTTCAGTGGACGGGGCGACGGTTGCACAATATCCAGCAAGCCATTGAAGCGCTCTGTCGGTATCATCTGATGAGGGGGCAAAAACGCAGTCATCAGGAACCCAGACGTTATAACCACGGAAGAAGGCGTCTGCTGCTGTCGTCTGGACACATACGTGAGTTTGTAATCCGGTGACAATAACTGTTTTGACTCCAAGCTCCTGGAGTTTTTGATCTAATTGAGTTTCAAAGAAGCCACTATCCCTGCCTTTTACCACAATAAAATCTGATGGATGGTAAACGGTATTAATGATTTGATTGCTTGGTGTGCCCGCTATTGCTGGTATTCCAGCCGCGCGGTTTCGATATCGACGCTGAACAGCTGGGTCATCAGGATCATGAATAAGTTGCAGATGTATAACGGCTTGCCCCTGGTTTCTTACACCATCAAGAAATTTATTAAATGCTTTCAGCTTTTTATCAAGTTCTTGCGGGTCATTTGTTATTTTATAAGTAAATTCATATTGTAAATCATTTGTCAGAACAGCAATATTTGGCATCTTTATATCCTTATTAAATAATTTTAAATGTTAATAATTCATTCAGACATAAATGAAACACCCTGAAACTATCTGTACAGGGCTATGCCAGAAGATTAAAAATAAAAGGATGTTCATCAAATATAAAAATAATAGATTTTTATTCTCAGATAAAAACCTTGTATAACAATATGAACCATACAGGTATAGTATGTACAATTCCTTTTTTTCAAAAATTGATAAGCAACGGGAATGGATATGAAGCTGCTACGTGCCTTTGTAACACTTGCCAGATTAGGGAGCTATCATGATGCAGCTGAGGCCATGTACATCACTCAGCCAGCACTAACAAAGAAAATACAGTCTTTGGAAAAAATAACGGGGATTGCCCTTTTTCAACGGGGCCGTCAGGGAGCAAAACTGACAGAACCAGGAAAACAGCTTCTTTCCCGGGCTCAGAAATTGTTGAAACATTATGAAGAGTTTTCAGAATATGCACAAAATTTGCAAAAAGGAAGTTCAGGTAAGCTGACTCTTGGATTTGGGATATCCTCGTTTCAGTTAGCTCCCAGATGTGTAAGCCTCTTTCGGGAACAATACCCTGACGTTGAGGTATTACTTGATGATGTTCCTTCAGATGTGCAATGCCGTATGTTACTGGACGGGAAGCTTCTGGCTGGATTTACCCGAGAACCGTTAACAGATAAACTTAACTTCAGCCCACTGTTTACAGAAAGTCTGGTTTTGGCTATTCCAGCGGGATTTACACTTAAGTCGCAAAAGATTCAATCAATACTGAACCAATATCAACTGTTGCAAATGACCCCAGACAGAGGTCGGGGATTGGTTGAACAAACAGAAAAATTTCTGAAAGAAAACAATTACAAAGGTAAACCATCTTCTGCTGCAAACGATATCCATACTTTACTAGCTTTGGTTGCTACAGGGAACGGTGTGGCTTTACTACCCGCGGGAACCAACTATTTTTTACCTAAGGGCGTATCACTTATTAGGCCAGAGGGTAATTATACCAAATGGAATATAGGAATTGCCTGGAACCCGCAAATAAATGATATTATCAGGGATAATTTTTTACAAATAGTAAACAATATTAGATTGAATCAGTATTGTGTTAATTAATATTACAAATTGAATAAAAAAGATTAGACTCAAGTCTCAACCTGATACAAACGGGCAACTTAGTGGACAAAAAATGCGACAGCACTGTTAATAATCCTGTCGCATGCAGTTAATTACTCCGCAGAATAAATTTTCATAAACAGAAATTTATTTTTGAAACGGGTAATCATCTCAACTGTATAGTCAATCCACCAGAATCAAAATCAACACTCAATTTATTCCTGTTATCAATAGGTTTTCCATCTATGTAAACAAGATTCAAAAGATATAGCGCATTAACATCATACTGGGTTCCAATTGAATGTGCGTTTAATCTTAGCACTGCTCCTGACCCTGATTTAAAATTGAACATGCCGGGCCAGCACTTACCTGTTGGGTTAATCACTTCCTTCACAGGGTTAATAGGGACGATATCAATCAATGGATTAATTGTCACCTTTGCATTACCTGACAATTGAATAATCTTACCTTTCCCATACCCTTGTAAAAATTGAGCTGTATGAATATCCACTGTCGAGTTATCAAAAGCATCTATCGCAACGAAATCACCTGTGTTGTTGTCTGGGATGTCATTATGGATAGACATTGTGAAAATATTACCATAAGATGAATCATGAAAAGATAAACTATTCGAAAGTTTTAATTCTGAGTCAAGATGTTGATCCGACCTAACATTTAGTAAGAGTGAGGAATAATTATTAAAACGCAATCCCTCAGGTTCAATACCAGCACGATTAGGTGCTGAAATCGCATAGGCATGTACATCAAGAGTGCTATACCCTGATAGCGTTGCTTTATAAAATAAACCAATGCTATCAGCCAAAATGGAAAATTTCGAATTCTGCAAACCCGTAAAATCTGTGGATGTCGCTGTCTCTAACGATGACATTCCGAGAAAAACACCCTGTAGTTCTTCCAGTGTAACACGACTGTCGTCGTACAAGCTGAAAGCAATTTTGTATTCAGGGTAATATAGAGAGGAGTCAATTAACCTTTTATTTTTTAATTTCCTATTGCCTGAAATACGGAAATCAGCTTTTTCAAAAAATTTGAAACTGGAATCTTTAGGTGCCGCAGATTGTACAGCCCAGTTAATCTGGTTGGATTTTATACTATCCGGAATAAGAATAAGAGGGCCTGATTGAGTACCATCCATAGTTACACCGTAAACATCAAGTCCGCACCCTTGCATTTTATTAAATGTTTCTGCAGGTCCCTTCAACGTAGTTTCTCCGGCAGAACGAAAAGTTTGCTGATTATTAGAATCCCAGCTAAACGTGTCATCTGTATTTTGCATAATAACCTCTTTTCAAATAGAAATTTGCAACCCAAAACAATATCAGATTGCTGATGAACTACCTGTTTTTTCAGGTAGTGGAATAAAGTGTTAATTCATTTTCTCTGGACATGAAGTAAATTCACGGCGTTATTTGCCAGAATTTAGTCACAACGCTTTATCACTTTTCTGCGATCAAGATTTTCATTAACTGACAATCTTAAAAGCAGCTGCAATGATAATGACTTGAATACTTCATTCCAGAGCACTTTAACACCATGAATATTAATGCAATTAAAGAAGAGTTGTTGTTATTTGCAAGTTATATATTGATATGGAGTGGGTTGTTTTAAAATGATCAGATATCATAGAAATGATTTTTATTATAAACCTGTGATATTGGTGATGACTTATGTTTAAATTTATCTATCTAACTGCATGATTAGCAGTCATTTTAACCAATAGGGTAAGGTAATTTACTCAGATAACGTCATGTATCTCTTCTGATATATAGGTTCAGACGCAGATAAATTTACCCGTTAAATACTTTAGACGGCATAGATATTAAAAAACAACCCGCCATAATGGCGGGTTGTTTTTTAATCTGATTATTCCTGCAACTCTGTCTACTCGGGCTTATGCCGTCTTCGTTATCGCAGATATGCTGATTATCAGGATAGTTAGCTCAACGCGATAACATTCGCGGCGGCCGGACCTTTGGCCCCATTCTCGATCGAGAACTCAACTTTCTGACCTTCATCTAAGGTGCGGAAATCGTTGCTCTGGATCGCAGAAAAGTGTACGAACACGTCTTTGCTGCCATCAGCAGGGGTGATAAATCCAAAACCTTTATCTGCGTTAAACCATTTTACTAAACCAGTCATTTTGTTAGACATAAATATTACCTTCTAAATTTGTGAGCCACACAACGCGGCAAGAATGTGATCTGTATAAAGATTTTGACTTACTAAGGCACTAAAGGAGGAGACTCACGAAGAAGGGTAATCGGAAGATAACACTGAACTGAGACTGCTTTACTAAAACTGCTTTCATAAGGTCTGTCTTGCAAACCAACGATGCTATTAACGCATATTCATTATAGTTATGCAACTTTTATTTTTCATTCATGTGTTCTATTTGTTGTGCGCCATTAACAAAGGTAAGCTAGAACGCCTGTTATCCCTTCTGTCGGTGGCTGGCTTTCAACGAAAGCCGTTGGAGCGTAAGGAGAGTCGTGAGCCCCATGATGTCCGGTAGTTCTCCTCACTATATAATGCCTGAAACCAGGCAGCGTGATGGTGAGTTACCATTCGACTATTTTACATATTCTGTGCCACCACGGCGGTTTAAAATTTCGACGTTTCTCGCACGAGCACCCTGTAACACATTTTTCTGAACAGAAAACACTCAAAACAGAATGATAGCCGGACATATATTATGTTCCGGCTATTTATTAATAGCTTACTTAATAGGTTCAGCAAGTGTCGTTCTACATTTTAATTATTTTTACTACCAAATGCTCATAGCAGTCGAGTATTCAAAAACAACCACGCCATTAATAAGATGGTCTGCTGGTTTTAAATTATAAGTTCTGGCGCCAGAGTCGCTCATTGTTTTACCATTAATAAGAATCCTGTGAGTATTTTCTGATTCAACGACAAAAGTACACATTTTATCGATATCCACAGTGAGATAAGACCGCTTACCTTCATTGATATTAACGCCATTACTATAAACAATAAGGTTAGTATTAGCATAATCCTGAATCGAAAGAATAATATGGCATTTTCCTTCCGGGGGCTCAGGGAATTTCTCAGGATTCATATATGTGAAATCAGTAAATTCTACGCTTTCAGTATGAATTTTCATAGTAAATACCCCAATTATATACCGGATATCCACCCCACCTAAAAAATCCACTTCAAGATTATACTTATCGTTAGTGTATCCTATTGTTTTATCTACATCTACCCCGCAGGGGTCATCTATCATATAGATATACCTATTTCTTGGACCTTTATCGACAACATCAATAGTACTATCCTGTACTGCACAAACAGTACCCATGCCGAATGAATACGTCGTATATTCAATGCATTGACTATGGGGTTTCCCACAAATAATAATATTGCTCTCAATTACTGGAGGAGTAAGAGATTGTTGTTTTATTTCTGCAATTGGACGCCCCTCCTCATCGCCATGAAAAAGGAAAAAATTATCATTTCGCCACTTTAAGTCCCATAAAGAGATGTTTTTCAGCTTTGAAAAAAAATCAGGAATGTAGCATTTCCTCAGGTTAGGGTAAAGTGTCGTCGTCGTTAATAACCATTGCTTGAAAAAATCAGCATTTTTTAACTTTTCTTGCTCTGAAGTGGACATTTCGTTAATCCACAGAGGGTATTTAGGATGAGTAAGATTATGTGATGGTGCATATTGTACATCCTGAACGAAAACAGGCAGTGCAGGGCTTTCTTGTGGATATGCTTCATACTCTCCCGCCGTATTCTGAATGACGATTTTCATTATGAACTTTCTTCCAGGTTTTACGTATGATGTAATATCTACGGTTAGTGTATCTTTTTTTTATCTTATTTATAAGACATGTATCTGTTATTGCATCATAGACTTGATAACATACAATCTTATCATAAATATTTCTGTCATGTGATGCACTGTCAAATTCTGCACTTTGCCATGCCAGATAATACTTAATGCCTTGCGGTGATTTTTTTCTATAATTCTGACAAAATTAACACTGAATGATGAGTCTTGCATCTTCATAAATTCTCTCACTATATTGTTACGACACGGGAATAATATTGATAATTACGCGTATAAAAATATCATGAAACAATAGATTGTCCGTAAAACGCCACAGCCTGTGCATATAGATCCATTGAATCATCCCAGAGATCTCTTGAGTTATGGGAGCGTACTTCCGAGATATATATTTCGTTATTTTCTTCCGAAAAAATTGCTGATTCATGATTACCAATTGCACCATGTAAAGGATTAGTCCACCCACTAAATAATAAAAATCCCCATTCCTGAAAAAGCCCAGAATTTACTTCACGTTTTATATCATGATATGATTCGATTTCCAGTTCATCGTAAGGGACATTGTTGATATCGCGGCGGGCAGGGAAAGTGCCTTTTTCATCCACAACCCACTTCCATGCGCTGCAGAATCCATCCCAGGTTTCGACATGTGGTTTAAAGAAGCGAAGAGGTTTAATTACATATGCTGAAATATATTTGTCTGTAACCTTATTAGTGGCAAAAATGACAAATGTTTTACCAATGCAATTTTCATCAATATCTTTTGAAAATGACACTACGCCGTCCTGATTTACAGTAACTGTGTTGTCTCCTGCATTGGTAGAAACACTCCAGTCTACCGTATTATTATAGACAACATCATTATCAACCATCATCTGAAATGTTGCCCCAGGGAATAATGTTTTTGGGAAAGACCCATTAGTCATATCTTTTTTCATATCGAAATCATAGTAATTCACCCGAACACCAGTAACTTTTGGCATAATAAATTCCTTAATTGTTTAATTGAAATAGGCTTAATAAACATAATCGGCAAAGAGATATTATTATTTTTATACAGATAAGTGCTGTCATTTATTGGTTATAAAACCATCAGCTTCGAGAATTAATTCAGCCTAAAAAATAAACTGCTATTACTTTTATCGTAATAACATCTTGTATGAGCGACTTTATGCTTCTTCCTGATGGCATCTGGATTTGGCTGTTTCGCCACAGCGTCTATGGAATGGGATATGTTCCGGGTATGGGGAATCATAATCGACTCTACTTATTAAAATGTACCTTTGAAAAAGTAGATTTTCTGAATGCCACTTGTGTGGCACACTTATGCCAATTTTTTACGTAGCGCATCTGACGTTTTTCGCTGTTGTGAGGTCTTTGTATGACCCATCTTCCCGACAATGATCCTGAGATGAATAATTTTCAGCAACTCGTTCCCTCAGAACCCGAGTTATGGCCAACATCTGTAGAAAGCGAGCATCTCCTTAATCCGGCAAGGGCATACTTGCTTTCTCTTAACTCACCGCGCAGTCGGCAAACGATGGCATCTTTTCTGGGCATCGTTGCCAGAATGTTGGGGGCGGCCAATGCGGAGACTTGCCCCTGGGGCAGTTTACGCCGACACCACATCATGGCGGTTGCTGAATTGCTACGGGATACGGGCAGGGCAACGGCGACAATCAATACCTATTTGTCTGCACTTAAAGGCGTAGCGAAAGAGGCCTGGATGTTGAAGCTTATGGATGTCGAAAGCTTCCAGCACATTCTTGCCGTACGTAATTTTCGCGGAAGTAAACTTCAACGAGGTCGGGCATTGCACCGAGAAGAGATCCGGCAGTTATTTCAGGTCTGCGAAACCGATCGTAGCTGTCGTGGCCCCAGAGACGCTGCGATGTTGGGAGTGTTGTTAGGCTGTGGATTGCGTCGTTCTGAGGCCGTAGGGCTTAATATAAGTGACATTGTCACTTATGAACGCGCATTGCGTGTCTTAGGAAAAGGGAATAAAGAACGGCTGGCTTATATGCCGGAAGGGACATGGGTAAGATTACAGACCTGGATTGAACAGGTAAGGGGAGATGCACCGGGACCGTTGTTTACGCGCATCCGCCGTTTTGATGATGTGACCTGCGCAAGACTCACTGACCAGGCGGTTTATCACATATTGCAGGTGAGGCAGCGAGAGGCAGGAATTGAAAAATGCGCCCCTCACGATCTGCGAAGAACGTTTGCTACTGCGTTGCTTGAAAACGGCGAAGACTTAATCACGGTAAAAGATGCGATGGGTCATGCCAGTGTCACAACAACGCAAAAATACGATCGCCGTGGCGAGCAACGGCTTCGTCGCGCCCGCGACAAACTGAATTTTGATTAGCGCTTCCCCGGAGCCTGTTTAGGATTCTGT
>NZ_VATM01000019.1:0-142638 GCF_005781075.1 Escherichia sp. E2562
GAACTGCCAGGCATCAAATTTAGCGTGCTGATATGGCTCAGTTGGTAGAGCGCACCCTTGGTAAGGGTGAGGTCCCCAGTTCGACTCTGGGTATCAGCACCACTTTTTAGGTTAAAGTTCGGCAGATTAGAAAAGAATTTGTCTGGCGGCCGTAGCGCGGTGGTCCCACCTGACCCCATGCCGAACTCAGAAGTGAAACGCCGTAGCGCCGATGGTAGTGTGGGGTCTCCCCATGCGAGAGTAGGGAACTGCCAGGCATCAAATAAAACAAAAGGCTCAGTCGAAAGACTGGGCCTTTTGTTTTATCTGTTGCTTGTCGGTGAACGCTCTCCTGAGTAGGACAAATCCGCCGGGAGCGGATTTGAACGTTGCGAAGCAACGGCCCGGAGGGGGGCGGGCAGGAAGCCCGCCATAAACTGCCAGACATCAAATCAAGCGAAAGCCATCCGAAAGGATGGCCTTTTTGCGTTTCGAATCCATGTACAACTTAATGGATAACCTGCGATAAAAATGCCCTCGTACGCTCCGATTTAGGATGCGCAAAAAATTCATCCGGTGCAGCTTGCTCCACGATTTCTCCGCGATCCATAAAAATCACTCGATCAGCGACAGTTCGCGCAAATCCCATTTCATGTGTTACGCACAGCATCGTCATGCCTGACTGAGCCAGCCCAATCATCGTATCCAGCACTTCTTTTACCATCTCCGGATCGAGCGCCGACGTAGGTTCATCAAACAGCATGATCTTTGGTTTCATACAAAGTGAACGTGCTATGGCAACGCGTTGCTGCTGACCACCAGAAATCTGCCCGGGAAACTTCTGTGCATGTTCGGCAATTCTCACCCGCTCAAGGTAATGCATCGCCAGAGCTTCAGCTTCTTTCTTCGGCATCTTACGCACCCAAATCGGCGCCAGGGTACAGTTCTGTAAAACGGTCAAATGTGGGAATAGATTGAAATGCTGAAAGACCATTCCCACTTCCTGCCTGACGCGCTCAATATTGCGAATATCTTCGTTAAGCTCGATGCCATCCACCACGATCCGTCCCTGTTGGTGTTCTTCCAGATGATTAATACAGCGAATGGTTGTCGATTTCCCGGAACCGGAAGGACCACACAAAACAATGCGTTCACCGGTTTGCACAGTCAGATTTATATCTTTTAAGACATGGAATTGCCCATACCATTTATTGACGTTTTCCAGCGTAATCATCGCGTTAGCAGGTTGCAGTAAAATTTGGCTCATAGTGTCCTCAATGCGGTGTACGCCCGGTGTTAAAACGTTTTTCCAGATGTTGGCTATAACGTGACATGCTGAAGCAGAAGATCCAGTAGATCAGTGCGGCGAAAACATACCCTTCCGTCGACATACCTAGCCAGGCGGGATCAACGGTTGCCTGCTGCACACTACTGAAAAGATCGAACAACCCGATGATGATCACCAGACTTGTGTCTTTGAATAGTGCGATGATGGTATTTACCAGCCCAGGAATCACCAGCTTCAGTGCCTGTGGCAGAATAACCAGCCCCTGCGTTTTCCAGTAACCCAACGCCAGCGACTCTGCCGCTTCGTATTGCCCTTTGGGCAATGCCTGCAATCCGCCTCGCACGACTTCCGCAACGTATGCTGACTGAAACAGGATCACGCCGACCAACGCACGAATCAGTTTGTCGATACTGGTGCCTTCCGCCATAAAGAGCGGCAGCATGACCGAAGACATAAACAGTACGGTAATCAGCGGTACGCCACGCCAAAACTCGATAAAAATGACCGATAAGATACGCACAATCGGCATATGGGAGCGGCGGCCTAATGCCAGTAATATCCCCCACGGCAGCGCCCCAGCAATCCCAACAGATGCGATAATCAACGTCAGTGTCAGCCCGCCCCATTGCCGGGTTTCAACCCGCTCCAGACCAAGAGAACCGCCATACATCAGCCACCAGACAATCAGTGGGTAGATAACCGCCCATACCGCAATATAGCGACCGCGATGCGGGAGTATTTTCCAGAACATTGGTGCGATAGAAACAAGGCCAATCAGTAATGCCAGGTTAATTCGCCAGCGCTGGTCGTGCGGGTAAAGCCCATACATAAACTGGCCGAATCGTTCGTGGATGAAGACCCAACAGGCACCGGCTTTTGTGCAGTCGGTACGCGTTGAACCAACCCAGTTTGCCTGTAAAAAAGCCCAGTTCAGCAGCGGTGGAATCAGTTCCCACATCAACCATAAGCAGCCAATAGTCAGCAGGCTATTGCTCCAGCTGGAGAACAGGTTTTTGCGCACCCACACCATAGCGCGGCTTGAGTTATGGCTCGCCGGGCGCGGGGGATGAGACAGCAATACTTTTGTCATCATGACTCCTTAGCGTTCAACGATCTCGATGCGGCGGTTATAGATATTCATCAGCAGCGAGATAGTCAGGCTGATAATCAGATAGACCGACATCGTCATGGCAATCGTCTCGATGGCTTGCCCCGTCTGGTTCAGCACGGTGCCAGCAAACAGCGAAACCATATCGGGATAGCCGATAGCGGCGGCAAGAGAGGAGTTTTTGACGATGTTGAGATACTGGCTGGTTAACGGCGGAATAATCACTCGTAGCGCCTGGGGAATAATGACCTGGCGTAGCGTAACTGGGTTGGGCAATCCCAGCGAGCGGGCAGCTTCATGTTGACCATAAGGCACTGCCTGGATCCCGGCGCGAATAATCTCGGCGATAAATGCAGATGTATAAACTGAAAGCGCCAATGTTAAGGCTGCCAGCTCAGGGATAAGCACCATCCCGCCGCGGAAGTTAAACCCTCGTAGTGCCGGAACATCCCAGTGCAGTGCCGCACCAAAAAGCCATTGCGCCAGTAAAGGTAAACCAGTGAGCAACACAACGGCGCAAGGCCAGGTTCGTCGCAGTTGTCCGGTCTTTATCTGGTGCGTTTTATTAAAACGGAATAGTCCAACAGAAATGGCTATAGCAATAACAACAGTCAGGATAAACGCAATAAATCCATCTCCCAGCTGCGGCGACGGAATATAGAGCCCACGATTGCTCAAAAAGGCGAGATCAAACGCACTCACTGCCTGCCGCGGTCCGGGCAAATTGCGCAACACGGCAAAGTACCAGAAGAAGATTTGCAGTAGCGGGGGAATATTACGGAAGATCTCAATATAAATTGTGGAAAGCTTTCGTAGCAGCCAGTTATCCGAAAGTCGCGCCAGACCGATAAAGAAGCCCAGGACAGATGCGAATACGATACACAATGCTGAAACCAGTAGCGTATTGAGTAAGCCGACAATAAAAACGCGTCCGTAGGTATCGCCCTGCTGGTAATCGATCAAATGCTGGACGATCCCGAAGCCTGCGCCGCGATCCAGAAAGGCAAATCCTGATGTAATGCCGCGATTGTTTAGATTCGTCATGGTGTTGTGAAATAACCAACCAACAATGCCGACGACGGCAACAACGGCGAGGATCTGGAATAACCAGGCGCGAACCGTAGGGTTGGTAAAGGAGAGTGAGCCTTTAACGGTTGAGCGGCGATGGGGCATATAAACCTCGGAAACCATAACGCTGAAGAGAGCGCCGCCGTAGCGACGCCCGTTACCTCACACCGACTTAACGCACGGGCGGCGCGTACTGAATACCGCCGTTATTCCAGAGATTATTTTGCCCACGTTTAATTTTCAGCGGGCTTTCTGAACCTACATTACGCTCAAAAATTTCCGAGTAGTTACCCACCTGTTTGATGATGTTGTAAGCCCATTTATTATCCAGCTTCAGATCCTTGCCGTAATCGCCCTCTTTACCCAGCAGATGCGCCATATCAGGCGTAGCTGGATTAGCCGCTTTTTCATCAACGTTTTGCGAGTTAACGCCCATCTCTTCAGCATTCAGCATGGCGAAAAGCGTCCAGCGCACAATAGAGAACCATTCATCATCGCCACGACGGACGACCGGACCAAGCGGTTCTTTAGAGATAACTTCTGGCAGGACAATCCATTCGGCAGGATTACTTAATTTGATCCGCAGGGCATACAGTTGCGACTGATCCGAGGCCAGCGTATCGCAGCGGCCAGATTCCAGAGCCTTTGCTGATTCGTCTGAGCGATCGAAAGTCACTGGCGTGTACTTCATATTGTTTGCCTTGAAGTAATCGGCGACGTTAAGTTCGGTATCAGTCCCCGCCTGAATACAGACGGTTGCGCCATCCAGTTCTTTCGCGCTTTTTAATCCCGCTTTATCGTGCGTCAGGAAGCCAATGCCGTCGTAATAAGTGACGCCAGTAAATACCATTCCCATTCCTGCGTCGCGGGATGAAGTCCAGGTCGTATTACGGGAGAGCAAATCCACTTCTCCTGACTGTAAAGCGGTGAAGCGTTCTTTTGCTGTGAGTGGGGTATATTTCACTTTCGTGTCGTCGCCAAATACAGCAGCGGCAACACCACGACAAACATCTACATCAATACCTGAAAACTTACCGTCTGCATCGGCATAAGAGAACCCAGGTAATCCGTCACTGATCCCGCATTGCACAAACCCTTTATTCTTTACGGCATCAAGTGTCGCGCCAGCATGCGCCTGATTTGCAACGGCAAGCAGCACGCTGGCGGCAGCCAGTGTGGCTATCATCATCTTTTTCATAATGCTTCCTGTGAGGCGAAAATTATCGTTATAGGACGTTTGGGAAACGTCTTTTACCTGTCTGTGGCCATCCTTTTATAAGCAAAAGTAGTGCCAGTTTTTGCGCACGATTCCGTGTCGCAATAAGCTGAGTGTAGACAGGAAATAATAAAAACATCGCCCCGCAATGGTGCGAAAATGAAACATACGCCACATTTTAGCGCAAAATATTTATTCGCATTTTACTAAGCAGGATAATGATTGTTAGCGTGAGCATGTGTTTTAAATGAGGGGAAAAACTAATGGATGTGTTATTTCGACGGTTCGAAATAAAATGCTAAATTAAAAGGGAATAAGCTAGCCGAATATAGTTGTATTTTATCTTACGGTGAGATTCTGTACCGTTAAACAGAGCGCGGAACTCCGCGCTCTGTTCAGTTATTTCGACAGAGCGATGATCCCCATCGTCAGGCCTGCAACAGCCGCTGCCCCGCCAGCAATAGCCCCGGCAGTTTCCCAGTTATCCTGAGTCGTACCTTTCATACAGGTATTGGTGTGAACCAGACGGCCCTGATCGTCATAAACCGGAACGCAGGGTGAATCGTGAGCGCAGCCCGCCAGCAATGCGGTGAGCAATGCGACAGGAATTAATCTTTTCATGGTGTTACCTCAGTAATAACGCTACCGCTTAATAAGCTAACTTTCTTATTAACGTACTGAATTCCATTTTATCACCGGGAGTTATAATTCTTGCGAGATGAATAATGACAAATTATGTTAATTGTAAAAATAATGAAGGGAGAAAGAATGAATGCACTCAATTCAAAAGTTAGTGAATCATTAACTCATTAATTTTTATAGTTTTAACTGCAAATTAAAAAGGCGTCCGAAGACGCCTTTGTGTTTTAAATTTACCCTTTAAAGCAACGGCGGATCACCACAAAGAACACAGGGACGAAGAAGATTGCCAGTAATGTTGCGGAAATCATGCCGCCCATGACTCCAATCCCTACTGCGTTCTGCGCGCCGCTTCCCGCACCATTACTGATAGCCAGCGGCAATACGCCGAGAATAAAGGCGAGTGATGTCATCAGAATAGGACGAAGACGCATACGTACGGCCATCAGCGTTGCTTCAATAACACCTTTCCCCTCTTTCTCCATCAGGTCTTTGGCGAACTCAACAATCAAAATAGCGTTTTTAGCTGATAAGCCAATTGTCGTTAACAAGCCCACCATAAAATAAACGTCATTTTTTTGATTAAAGAGTGTCGCCGCCAGCAGCACGCCGACAATCCCTAACGGCACGACCAACATAACCGAGACAGGAATTGACCAGCTTTCATAGAGCGCTGCAAGGCACAGGAAAACGACCACGAATGAAATGGCTACCAGAGCAGGGGCCTGGTTGCCTGACAAGCGTTCCTGATACGACATACCCGTCCAGTCATAACCGATTCCGTTAGGTAGTTGTGAGGCGAGGCTTTCCATTAGCGACATCGCATCGCCGGAACTGGTGCCTGGCGCGGCCTCCCCCTGAATCTCCATAGAAGGTAGACCGTTGTAGCGTTCCAGACGCGGAGAACCATATACCCAATGTGAAGTGGTAAAGGTGGAGAATGGCACCATTTCGCCGTTGGCACTGCGGACATAAAGTTTATCGACATCTTCTGGCAGCATACGGAATTTGGCATCCGCCTGAACATATACTTTTTTCACGCGGCCACGGTCGATGAAGTCGTTGACATACGTCCCGCCTAACGCCGTAGAAATGGTCTGATTAATGTCAGAAAGCGAAACGCCTAATGCCTGTGCTTTTTCCTGGTCAACTTCAAGTTTGAACTGCGCAGTATCTTCCAGGCCATTGGGGCGCACACTGACTAAGCTTTCAGGATGTTGCGCCGCCATGCCAAGCAATTGGTTGCGGGCATGGGTTAAGGCATCGTGACCAAGACCCGCCTGATCGATTAACTCAAAGTCGAAACCTGTTGCCGTACCCAGTTCAACAATGGCTGGCATATTGAATGGAATGACAAAACCGTCGCGGATTTTACTCAGTTCCATTTTGGCACGTTGGATTACCGCTTCCGCGCTATTTTCTTCGCCACTGCGCTCTTCCCACGGTTTAAGGCTGACAAAGGCCATCCCGGCGTTTTGCGCCTGACCGCTGAAGCTAAATCCATTGACTGTAAAGACACTTTCAACGTTCGCCTTCTCGTTCTTCAGATAGTAATCCGTCACTTCATCCAGTACTTTTTGTGTCCGCTCTTGCGTCGCGCCAGCGGGCAGTTGGATCATGGTCAGGAAGACATCCTGATCTTCTTCCGGCAAGAAAGAAGAAGGGAGGCGTAAAAACAGCACTACCATTCCGGCGACAATCAGCGCATAGATCAGTAAATATCGCCCTGTGGAACCGAGGATTTTGCCAACGCTATTGGTGTAGTGATTAACGCTATGATCGAAAGTGGTGTTAAACCAGCCGAAGAAACCACCCTTATTTTCGTGATGCTCGGCAGAGACTGGTTTCAGCAATGTTGCACATAACGCGGGGGTGAGAATCAGCGCAACCAGTACTGAAAGCGCCATTGCTGAAACAATAGTGATAGAGAACTGTCGATAAATTGCCCCTGTTGAGCCACCGAAGAATGCCATCGGAATAAACACCGCCGACAGTACCATCGCGATACCTACCAGCGCACCCTGGATTTGCGACATCGATTTTTCCGTCGCTTCTCTGGGGGGGAGTTTATCCTCCATCATTACGCGCTCGACGTTCTCTACAACGACTATCGCATCATCAACAAGAAGCCCGATGGCAAGTACCATCCCGAACATCGTTAGCGTATTGATGGAGTAACCAAAAGCGGCGAGTATGGCAAACGTCCCTAACAACACGACAGGTACAGCAATGGTGGGTATCAATGTCGCCCGCATGTTCTGCAAGAACAGATACATCACCAGGAATACCAGGATAATGGCTTCGAACAGCGTTTTCACCACTTCCTGGATAGAAAGCTGGACGAAAGGCGTGGTGTCATAAGGGTAAAGAACCTTCATTCCCTGTGGGAAGAACGGCTGCAATTCTGCCAGTTTGGCCTTGATGGCTTTTGCGGTATCAAGTGCGTTAGCTCCCGTTGCCAGTTTAATACCGAGGCCAGCCGCGGGTTTGCCGTTGATACGGGCGATAACGTTATAGTTTTCACCACCGAGTTCAATCCGTGCGACATCTTTCAGCCGCACTACCGAACCGTCGCTGTTCACGCGCAGGGTGACTTTGCCGAACTCTTCCGGATCTTTTAACCGTGTCTGGGCAATAATCGACGCGTTTAGCTGCTGTCCTGGTAATGCCGGCGTGCCGCCTAACTGACCGGCCGCAATCTGGTCGTTCTGTACTTTCAACTGGTTAATAACATCAACCGATGTGAGTTTATATTTGTTCAGCAGATCGGCATCGAGCCAGATACGCATAGCGTACTGAGCACCGAACAGTTGTACGTCGCCAACGCCGTTCAGACGGCTAATGGTATCTTTGACGTTAGAGGCGATGTAGTCGGAAATATCGTCTTGCGTGGTACTTGGGTTATCAGAAACAAAACCAGCCACCATCAAAAAGCTGCTACTTGATTTCTCGACACTTATCCCCTGTTGCTGGACTTCCTGCGGCAGCAACGGTGTGGCGAGTTGAAGTTTGTTTTGTACCTGCACTTGCGCGATGTCTGGATCGGTCCCGGACTGGAAGGTGAGAGTAATTGTCACGCTACCGGCTGAATCGCTGGTGGAGGACATATACATCAGATTATCGATGCCGTTCATATTCTGTTCGATAACCTGTGTCACCGTATCCTGCACGGTTTGCGCATCAGCGCCCGGATAGTTTGCCGACACAGAAACAGCGGGCGGGGCAATGGTTGGATACTGGGCGACGGGCAATTGTAGGATCGCCAGTACGCCCGCCATCATCAGAATAATGGCCAGCACCCATGCAAATATTGGTCGTCGAATAAAAAAGTTTGCCATATCAGATTGCCTTACTTCGACGCAGTATCTGCGGGGGTATCGGTAGTGGCTTTAACCTGCTCTCCCGGGCGTGCTTTTTGCAGGCCGCTGACAATGACCTGATCACCCGCTTTTAGTCCTTCGCTAATCAGCCATTTATCGCCAATGGCCTGGCTGGCGACAACAGGACGCGCCTCAACCTGGCTTTTATCATTAACAATCAGCACGGTAGCGTCACCACGCGGCGTGCGGCTAACTCCCTGTTGCGGGATAAGAATGGCGTCAGGTTGTACACCTTCATCAATCCGTGCGCGCACAAACATACCTGGCAGAAGCGTGTGTTGCGGGTTAGGGAAAACCGCGCGCAGGGTAATGGAGCCGGTGCTTTCATCAACGGTTACATCAGAGAATTGCAGCGTGCCTTTTAGGGGATAGGTTTGACCGTTTTCCATGACCAGCTCTACGTTGCTGGTGGCGTTTTCCTTATGCAAACTACCTTGCTCTACGGACTGCTTGAGTCTCATGAAGTCGTTGCTGGATTGGGTCACATCGACATAGATAGGATCGAGTTGCTGGACAGTCGCCAGTTCGGTCGTTTGCCCGTTAGTGACGAGAGCACCTTCGGTCACCGAAGATTTGCCGATACGCCCGCTAATTGGCGCAGTCACTTTGGTATAAGCGAGATTGATGCGGGCGCTTTCGACCGTGGCTTTTGCGGCTATGACGGTAGCATCGGCCTGACGAGCATCAGCAATCGCCTGATCGTACTCCTGCTGGCTGATGTATTTCGTACCCACAAGCGGAACATAACGTTTTACCGTCAAATGCGCGATGGATGCGGCAGCTTCGCTTTTCGCCAGGTCGCCTTTCGCGCTGTCATAACTTGCCTGATAAGTGGCTGGATCGATCTGGTACAGGGACTGGCCAGCTTGCACATCGCTGCCTTCAGTGAAATTACGATTCAGCACTATCCCGCTAACCTGTGGGCGAACCTCGGCAATACGGAAAGCATTAGTACGGCCTGGTAATTCAGTTTTAACTTCTAACGGGGCAGTATTCACAACATGAACGGTAACCTGCGGTTCACCGACGTGAGCTTTCTCTTCTCCCTTATCGTTACAACCCGCAATTAACGCTGCGGAGATCATGATAAAGGAGGGCAGGAGGAAAAACCTGGCATGTTTCGTCATTACTATTCCTCAAAAAACCAAAAGCGCGTTATTAGCCAGAAAAAGGCAACGCGTTAACTCGCAGAAATAAAAATACAGTTCGCTATCCTACAAATTATCGTCCTGCGATGTAAGGAATAGTTATGAATAGTCGCTATTCAAGGCACGTAAACACAAAAATAGATTAATATTCTAATGTTCTCATTTGATGTGAGTTGAAAAGAATGGAAGCATTTTAACGCAAAGTGAAATATACATTTATTAATTAAATATATTATCGTCAAACAATAGACTTTGATTATTTGACGATTGATAGCAGACGGGAATTGGTTTCTCGTATAAATAAAAATTAGGTGATACATTACTTCTCGTTGTTTCCCTTATGTCGAATACATTTATTCCCTGAATGATTAATCATGGCAAAAAGAACCAAAGCTGAAGCCCTGAAGACCAGGCAAGAACTGATTGAAACTGCCATCGCCCAGTTTGCGCAGTATGGCGTAAGCAAGACGACGCTCAATGACATCGCCGACGCCGCCAACGTCACGCGTGGCGCAATCTACTGGCACTTCGAAAACAAGGCTCAACTGTTTAACGAGATGTGGCTGCAACAGCCTTCATTGCGTGAGTTAATCCAGGAACGTTTAACGGAAGGGTTAGAACATGATCCTTTCCTGCAATTGCGTGAAAAACTGATTGTTGGCTTGCAATATATTGCCGAAATTCCCCGCCAGCAGGCGTTACTGCAAATCTTATATCACAAGTGTGAATTTAGTGATGAAATGCTGGCCGAGGCAGTAATACGGGAAAAGATGGGCTTTAATCCACAGATTTTGCGTGAAGTATTACAAGCATGTCAGCAACAGGGGGATATAGCTAAAAGCCTCGACTTAGACGTCGTAATGATTATTATTGATGGCGCCTTCAGCGGTATTGTTCAAAACTGGTTAATGAATATAGCGGGTTACGATCTTTATAAACAAGCACCCGCATTAGTCGATAATGTATTAAGAATGTTTATACCAGATGAAAACATAACGAAATTAATTCATAAAACAAATGAATTAGGTATCGTATAAAGTTACATTCTATTGTGAAAATCCAGTTCGTCACAGTTAACCAGTTTTAGCGGATTAACCGAGTTCATATTGCGACATTTGTCTGTTTCTGTTGCCAGTAGTTCAATCCACTGCATCAGTAAGGTATCAAACAGAAAAACGGAGACAGCGAAAACGACGAGCCACCAATACTTGCGAATCATTACCTGAGCCTGTGCATGTTTAACCAAGTCTGGCAGGAAATATACACGAAATGAATAATCTGAAAACCAGGCTTACACTTCCTTTACTTTGCAATGAGAGTGGGGTCAACTTCGCTGATCCGGCTTCGTTTTGACAGGTTGCCGGTCTTTCTTTTTTTCACTTTCGCCAGCTCTTCCATGGAGTAATGTGACGCGACTTCCAGTCGGCGTAGCCCTATCTTGATGTACTCGCTGTTAATCTCAATACCAATGAATTTTCGCCCGGTCGCGATGGCGACGGCACCGGTGGTGAAGCTACCAGCAAACGGATCGAGAACGACATCGCCAGGGTTAGAAGAGGCGAGAATAATGCGCTTCAGTAAAGCTTCAGGCTTTTGCGTCGGATGGTTTTCATATTCATCCATCAAATAACGTACGCGTGGAAAATCCCAGACGTTACCTGGCACTTTTTGATGATTGTAAGGTTGTGGGGGATTTTTGCGATAGTCGATTAATGCACGCTGTGCTCCGGTTTTGGCTTCTACCAGAATAGCATCGCTGTTAAATGTGTAGTTCTTTGCGTCTTTCACCATCATCAGGATGGGTTCATACATGGAGCCGTAATATTTTTTTGCCTGAACGCCGGAGCTGTCATACGACCAGACGATGCGACTTTTGATGGTAAAAAGCTGGCGGCACTGGAGGTCAATAAAGGGCATGTTTTCCGTGCTGTTCATGATGTACATGCTGCCCTGTTTTTTCAGAACGCGGTGGCACTCTGTAATCACTTCAAATAGCCAGTTAATAAACAGATCTTCTTTCCACGCTTCGATCAGGCCATCGAAATTTTTACCGATGTTATAAGGCGGGTCAGCAAAGATTAGATCGACACTTTCTGCGGGTATCTTTTTAAGTTCAGCTAATGCATCACCGTGGATAATGGTCTTTGTATTGTCGCCAAACCTGGTGGGTTCACATCCTGTTCTCATGGTCACTCCCTTTGCGACACCTATAAAAAAGGCGCTTCCCCATGCCGAGTAGCGCCTTTTAATCAAGCAATTAGCTAACCTGAATTAGTTCATGCCGTACTTTTTCAATTTTTTACGCAGCGTACCACGGTTGATGCCCATCATCAGCGCAGCACGGGTCTGGTTACCACGGGTGTATTGCATCACCATGTCCAACAGGGGCTGTTCTACTTCAGCCAGTACCAGCTCATAGAGGTCATTAACATCCTGACCGTTCAGTTGAGCAAAATAGTTCTTCAGTGCCTGTTTAACCGAGTCACGCAGGGGTTTTTGGGTTACCTGATCCTGAGAGTTAACGGTAGAAACGGTCAGTACGTCAGAATTTACGCGTTGTTCGAACATAGTTCTGTCAGCTCTTTATTTCTGTTTACGCAAAATTTTCGAAGTATGCCTCCAACGCCTCCAGCTGTTCGCTGGCATCCTCAATGGCGTTGAATGTGCGCCGAAACTGGTCATTTGGAGCGTGTTCCTGGAGATACCAGGAAACGTGTTTACGTGCAATTCGGTACCCTTTTGCCGGACCATAAAAGTCATGCAGTTCCCGAACGTGCGCGCAAAGCAAGCGCTTAACCTCTGCCAAAGGCAGCGGGGGCAGCAACTCCCCAGTGTCCAGATAATGCTGGATTTCCCGAAAGATCCAGGGTCTTCCCTGAGCTGCGCGGCCTATCATCAGAGCATCCGCCCCTGTATAGTCGAGCACAGCTCTGGCTTTAAGCGGGTCAGTAATGTCGCCATTCGCGATAACCGGAATGGAAACTTTCTGCTTAACTGCCCGAATACTGTCGTATTCAGCTTCTCCATTGAACAAACAGGCGCGTGTACGGCCATGAATGGTCAGAGCCTGAATGCCACAGTCTTCAGCCAGTTGGGCAATCTCTTCGCAGTTACGGTGTTCCGGCGCCCAGCCTGTGCGAATCTTCAGGGTAACAGGAACGTCCACTGCATTAACGACCTCGGTAAGGATCGATTTAACGACATCCGGGTACTGCAAGAGGGCTGAACCTGCAAGCTTGCGATTCACTTTTTTAGCCGGGCAACCCATATTGATATCAATAATCTGGGCACCGCTTTTCACGTTAATACGTGCTGCATCTGCCATTTCTTTCGGATCGCTACCGGCAATTTGCACGGTGCGAATACCGGGTTCATCAATGTGCACCATCCGTAAACGAGATTTGTCGCTTTCCCAAACCTGAGGGTTAGAAGACATCATCTCGGATACTGTCAATCCGGCTCCCATCTCGTAGCACAACGTCCGAAAAGGTCTGTCTGTAATGCCAGCCATGGGCGCTGCGATCAGGCGATTTCTGAGCTGATATTGTCCGATGCGCATGAGTTAAGAAATGACCATACTGTGACTGCAAGGCGGCGTATATTACGCATTTTTTGCACGAGATGAAAGGCCAAACTTTGACCAATCCTCTGAGATGGATCAAAGAATTGCATTTAAAATGAACTCGGCGGAATAATTAATCATAAAAATCATCACATTAGAAATAAGTGATTAAAATTCGCACTCAAAGAAATTTGAGTAAGTTCTCAATTTTTCTTTATGAATGAAAATTTTGGCACGCAAATTTGCCTAAATAATCAGCAAAATTACGTGCCTTTTGTGACGTTGCTCGCACTTCTCTCTACATCACTATGCCGCATTCTGGCGGTTAATTCTTACGACCAGTAATGCGACACCACTCTTCTTTTTCCACGACCGGGTCCAGAACGAAGCTGTCGGCATAAGCTTCACAAACGCTCTCCGCCTGGCTTGCCAGAATACCGGAAAGGCCCAGCAAGCCGCCTGAAACCGGCAGGACGCTGATTAACGGTGCCAGTTCACGTAACGGGCCTGCGAGGATGTTAGCGACCACCACGTCGGCTTTCATCGCTTCAGGCTGATCTTTGGGTAAGTAGAGTTCCAGACGGTCAGAAACGCCATTACGTTCGGCGTTGTCGCGGCTGGCCTGAATGGCCTGCGGATCGATATCAATACCAATGGCTTTTGCTGCGCCCAGTTTCAGCGCTGCGATTGCCAGAATGCCGGATCCACAGCCAAAATCGATGACCGTTTTACCGGTTAAATCGAGGCTGTCGAGCCATTGCAGGCACAGAGAGGTGGTTGGATGAGTCCCCGTACCAAACGCCAGGCCCGGGTCTAACATCACGTTGACGGCGTTTTCGTCTGGCACATCACGCCAGCTTGGGCAGATCCACAGACGTTCGCCAAAGCGCATTGGGTGGAAATTATCCATCCATTCGCGCTCCCAGTCTTTATCTTCCAGTTGTTCGATTTTGTGCGCGAAGCCTGCGCCGAGCAGCGGATGATCCTCCAGAATCGCCACGACTTCATTCATGTCGGTTTCAGCATCGAACAGACCAATCACATCGGTGTCGCCCCACAGGCGCGTTTCGCCCGGCAGCGGCTCAAACACCGGCGTATCGTGGGTATCCTGAAAAGTAATGGACACGGCACCCGCTTCCATCAGCGCATCGCTAAGATCTTCAGCGTTCGCGCCGGTGGTGTTCAGTTTCAGTTGGATCCAAGGCATGGCAAAACTCTTTATTTATCAGTAGTCAAAACGGTAGCTTGCGAGACGGAAGTACCGAAACGGTTTCCGACCAGGAAAGCCAGCAAACTTAGCAGTAACGAGGGCACGATAGGGTGGAAGCCCAGGTACTGAATATTCAGGGTCGCGAGCACGGCATACAGCACGCCGCCAACGATCATCGCACTTAGCGCACCTTTGGCGTTGGCGCGTTCCCAGTAAAGACCCAGCACCAGCGGCCACAGGAAAACGGCTTCCAGCCCACCGAAGGCCAGCAAATTCAGCCAGATGATCATTTCTGGCGGCTTCCAGGCGGCAAGCAGCAGCAACGCGCCGAGAATCAACGTAATCACCGCCGACATCCGCTTCAGACGCGTCTCGTTTTGCATTTGATCCGGACGGATATTCAGATAGAGATCTTTAATGATCGTAGCGGAACTTTGCAGCAACTGGGCGTTGATCGTCGACATGATCGCGGCCATCGGTGCAGCCAGGAAGATCCCGGCAGCAAACGGTGGCAGCACTTTTACCATTAACGTCGGGATCACCAGATCCGGTACGGTGAGATCGGGGATCACCGCCCGACCTAACGCTCCGGCCAGGTGCATACCGAACATCAGGATTGCGACTACAATCGTCCCGATGATGATCCCCCGATGCACTGCTTTGCTGTCTTTATAAGAGATACAGCGCACCGCAGTATGCGGCAGGCCAATAACGCCAAAGCACACCAGTACCCAGAACGATGTCATAAAGGCAGGTGACAGAATATCGTCAGCACCTTGTGGTGTAACCAGC
This sequence comes from Escherichia sp. E2562, assembly GCF_005781075.1. NCBI lineage: Bacteria > Pseudomonadati > Pseudomonadota > Gammaproteobacteria > Enterobacterales > Enterobacteriaceae > Escherichia > Escherichia sp. E2562. Next base: position 15,391 of record NZ_VATM01000019.1, read on the forward strand.
TGTGGATCGATGGTTTGCAGCGTCTCTACCGCGTTGCTTAAGCCGCCAGCGGCATGTACCACGCCGACCAGCAGCACAATGGTGCCAACCAGCATCACCAGACCTTGCATAGTGTCGTTCAGCACACTGGCGCGAAAGCCGCCAAAGGCGGTATATAACGCAATACTGATACCGAAAATCAGCAGCCCGGTTTCATAAGGAATACCCGCCGCGGTTTCCAGCAGACGCGCACCGCCGATAAACTGCACGGTCATCGCACCAACGAACGCAACCAGCAAACTCAAACTCGCCAGCCACACCAGAAGACGACTCTGGTAGCGGGCAAACAGCATATCGTTCAGCGTCACCGCATTGTAGCGGCGCGCAAGAATCGCGAACTTCTTGCCGAGTATACCGAGCGAAAGCCAGACTGCAGGCAGCTGAATCATCGCCAGCAATACCCAACCCAGGCCGTATTTATAAGCAGCGCCTGGCCCGCCGATAAACGAACTGGCACTGATATAGGTCGCGGTGAGCGTCATCGCCAGCACAATACCGCCCATGGAACGGCTGCCGAGGAAATACTCATTGAGGAAGGTGCCGGTGCTCCGTTTACGCATCGCATAAACAGAGATACCGAACACCACCACCAGATAGGCGACCAGCGGTAGAATCACTTCAAGCTGCATCGTCATCCTCCAACGGGATATCGCGATAGATAAATTTCACCATCGCCCAGCACAGTCCAATAAACAGCAGCGGCGTCAGGATGCAGGCCATCTCAAACCAGCGCGGAAAGCCGGTAAAACCGGGGGCAACGCCAGGTAAGTAAGCAGCTACTAACCATACCGCCAGATACAAAAGGGTCAGCCCCAGCGCCCAGCGCGCCTCTTTATGGGCCTGAACAAAACGAGTGTCCATTTTTTGTCCCTGATGGGTGAAGAAAGCGGGGATTGTACCTTATGGGGGTTGTCGATCCCCAGTAATAAAAAAGGCCGGAAAATCCGGCCTTTTGACGCTTTTGCAGTCTTATTTTTCCTGAAGACCGAGTTTTTTCTCCAGATAGTGGATGTTAGTGCCACCATGCTGGAAGTTCTCGTCGTTCATGATGCGGATCTGCAGATCAACGTTGGTTTTGATACCGTCGATGATCAGCTCCTGCAGCGCATTCTTCATGCGAGCAATCGCCACGTCACGGTTTTCACCGTAGCAAATCAGCTTACCGATCATTGAGTCATAGTACGGCGGCACGGTGTAGCCCGCGTAGATATGAGACTCCCAACGCACGCCAAAACCGCCTGGCGCGTGGAAACGGGTAATTTTGCCCGGGCTTGGCAGGAAGGTGTTCGGATCTTCGGCGTTGATACGGCACTCTACCGCATGGCCGCGAACGTGAACTTCTTCTTGCTTGATAGACAGCGGCTGACCGGCAGCGATACGCAGCTGTTCTTTGATCAGGTCAACGCCAGTGATCATTTCAGTAACCGGGTGTTCTACCTGAATACGGGTGTTCATTTCGATGAAATAGAACTCGCCGTTTTCGAACAGGAACTCGAATGTACCTGCACCGCGATAGCCGATATCAACACACGCTTTAGCACAACGTTCGCCGATGTAGCGACGCAGTTCCGGGGTAATGCCCGGTGCTGGCGCTTCTTCGACCACTTTCTGGTGGCGGCGCTGCATGGAGCAGTCACGTTCCGCCAGATAGATAGCGTTGCCCTGACCGTCAGCCAGCACCTGAATCTCGACGTGGCGAGGATTTTCCAGGTATTTCTCCATGTAAACCATATCGTTGCTGAAAGCAGCTTTCGCTTCCGCACGAGTCATGGAGATAGATTGCGCTAGTTCAGCATCGCCGCGCACTACGCGCATACCACGACCACCGCCGCCGCCGGAGGCTTTGATAATTACCGGATAACCAATGCGTTTAGCAATGGCGCGGTTTTTATCCATATCGTCGCCCAGCGGGCCGTCAGAACCTGGTACGCAAGGAACGCCAGCTTTTTTCATCGCGGCGATTGCGGATACTTTGTCGCCCATCAGGCGAATGGTTTCTGCTTTCGGGCCGATGAAGATAAAGCCGGAGCGTTCAACCTGCTCGGCAAAGTTGGCGTTCTCGGAAAGGAAGCCGTAACCCGGATGGATTGCTACTGCGCCGGTGATTTCAGCGGCGCTGATGATTGCCGGGATGTTCAGATAACTTTTTACTGACGGAGCAGGACCGATACAGACCGTTTCATCTGCCAGTAATACGTGTTTTAGATCGCGATCCGCGCTGGAGTGCACAGCGACAGTCTTGATGCCCAGTTCTTTACAGGCACGAAGAATACGCAATGCAATCTCGCCGCGGTTGGCAATAACAATTTTATCCAGCATGTTCGCCTCGTTACTCGATGACGACCAGCGGCTCGTCAAATTCTACCGGTTGTCCACTTTCGACCAGAATTGCTTTCACAGTACCGGATTTGTCTGCTTCGATCTGGTTCATCATTTTCATGGCTTCAACGATGCACAGGGTATCGCCCACGTTCACTTTCTGACCCACTTCGATGAACGCTTTCGCGTCCGGGCTTGGGGTGCGGTAGAAAGTACCAACCATTGGGGAACGTACGATGTGACCACTGATTTCCGCTGCTGCTGGCGCTTCCATGGAAGGAACGGTCGCCGGAGCGGCTGCGTTAGATTGAGCTGGCTGCTGCATCACTGGTGCAGCGTAAGCTTGTTGCATCATCGGGAAACTTGCGGCAGGTGCTGCACGGCTGATGCGTACTGACTCTTCGCCTTCAGAAATTTCCAGTTCAGAGATGCCTGATTCTTCAACCAGCTCGATCAGTTTTTTAATCTTACGAATATCCATGAGTGGGTTCCGTACTCTTTGTTTAGTGTGATTGTGACAGGCGTTTCACCGCCGTCTGTAAAGCGTATGCCCCGACAGCTGTATGCATAGCGGTAAATTCCAGCAGGCCGGGACGCCGGTCTATTTTGCCCCAGAGTGTCAATGTGAGACTTGACGGACATTGTGCAGCGATCTGCTGCTATCCTCCGGCAAAAAACAAAATATACCTTCGTTGCGCCATTGTCACCTTTTCAGCAGCTTAAAAGCTGCCTTAGGGAGAACGAGGTCGCACATTATAACGATTTCGTAGCAAATGGCAGCTAAATACTGGTCTTATCAGGGAAGATAATCAACAGCTAACATGTAAATAACTTTCAACGTCGCGTAATTTGCAATAAGCCGCACAGTTCACGAAATTAACGCCACCATTGACGGAACTTCTTATAACGTAAGGCTAAAAGCAATAATGCCAGCCCGGCGTAGATGAGCGGCTGCGGTGAGATAACCTTCACTGACCACAGATAATGTATGGGGGCCAGGATCGCGACAAGATAGACGAAGTTATGCAACTGTTGCCAGTGTTTGCCTAGTTTTCGCTGCATCGCTTGTGTAGACGTGAATGCTAAAGCAAGCAAAATTAACCAACTGATAATACCCAGGGTTAAATAAGGTCGGGTGATTAATTCCTGACCGAATAACGCCAGGTTGTTCACGCCAAGTTCCAGCAATGCATAACTGGTTAAGTGCAGCGTCGCCCAGGCGAAACACCATAAACCTAACAGGCGGCGGGTGCGTATCAATAATGGCTGCTTAGCGTAGCGCGCCAGCGGGGTAATTAACAACGTCGCCAATAAAAATTTCAGCGCAGTCCGACCGGTAAAATGCTGAATATCTTTCACCGGGTCGGCACTTAGCCCGCCATGATTGATTGCCCAAACCAGCCAGACAAACGGCAAAAATCCGGCAAGATGCAGGCAAAATTTCAGCCAGGTAACCTGTTTTGCAGTCAAACGCACTTAGAAGTTCTCCCGTAGATCCAGTCCGCGATAAAGTGACGCGACTTCATCGGCGTAGCCGTTAAATAGCAGTGTCGGCTGGCGTTGCACATCCAGGATGCCACCTGAACCGATAAATCGCTCAGTGGCCTGCGACCAGCGAGGGTGATCAACATGCGGATTAACGTTGGCGTAAAAGCCGTATTCGTTGGGGGCCGAAAGATTCCAGGTGGTTGGTGGGCGTTCTCGGGTCAGCTTAATGCTCACTATCGACTTGATGCCTTTAAAGCCATATTTCCATGGCACAATCAGGCGTATCGGCGCGCCATTTTGCGGCGGTAGCGCCTTGCCGTAGACGCCGACGGTCATCAGTGTGAGCGGATGCATTGCTTCGTCGAGACGTAATCCTTCTACATAGGGATATTTCAGACCGCCGCCGATAAACCTGTCCTGCTGGCCGGGCATTTGTTCCGGTGCATAAATTGTTTCGAAAGCGACGTACTTCGCGTTGCTGGTCGGCTCTGCCAGCGCCAGCAGTATATGCAGCGGAAAACCAATCCACGGCACCACCATCGACCACGCTTCCACGCAGCGCATCCGGTAAATCCGCTCTTCTAACGGGAATCGACGGGTTAGCGCATCGTGGTCGAGGGTTAACGGTTTACTGACTTCACCACTGATTTTCAACGTCCACGGATCGGTTTTCAGGCTGCCAGCATTCGCGGCGGGATCTGCTTTATCCAACCCAAATTCATAGAAATTGTTGTAGCCGGAAACTTTATCTTCCGGTGTCAGTGGCAGGTTATTTTGCCAGGCAGCAGGCTTGCTGAACTCCAGGGGTTTTCCGGCAGGCGCGGGCGGGCGATCGTTCCCTTTGAACCAGCCAAGTAAATCCGCGTGGGCGGCATTTGGTATAGAGAGGGCGGCGGCGCTGATGCCTAATGCTTTCAAAACTTGCCGACGTTGCATAAAAAAAGCCGATTCAGCAGTGACATCGGCTTCTGTAAGTTGACGAATTTTTTTCATAACAGACTCCCGGTATGCTCATGATTACTATGGCAGGGAGAATGTCAAAGTGCTGCTAAAATTCGTTAACGATATGTAAATTATTTTATGCTAACGCTTAGTTAATTTTTACCAGCGTACGGCCCTGGATCTGATTGTTAATAATGGCCTCGGCAAATTTTGGTGCGTCAGCCAGTGAAATCTCTTTTGCCGCCTGGGTATAGAATGATTCCGGTAAATTGGCAACCAGACGCTGCCAGGCTTGTGCGCGGCGTGCTGGTGGCGTCATCACCGAATCCACGCCCTGCAGGCGAACGTTACGCAGAATAAATGGCATGACGGTGGTTGGCAGAGTAAAACCACCCGCCAGACCACAGGCCGCCACGCAGCCGCCGTAGTTCATTTGCGCCAGCACTTTAGCCAGCACTTTGTCGCCCACAGTGTCAATCGCCCCGGCCCAAAGCTGTTTTTCCAGTGGACGGGATTCAGCAAATTCATCACGCGGCAGAATTCGGCTGGCACCTAAACTTTTCAGATATTCATGGGTACTTTCGCGACCGGAAACAGCAACCACCTGATAACCTAACTTATGCAACAGCGCCACGGCAGTACTACCAACGCCGCCGCTGGCGCCCGTCACCACAATCTCGCCATCTTCTGGACGAATACCGGCATCTTCCAGTGCCAGCACGCACAGCATGGCGGTAAACCCAGCAGTACCAATAATCATTGCTTTACGCGCGTCCAGACCTTGCGGCATGGCAACCAACCAGTCGCCTTTTACGCGCGCTTGTTCTGCCAGCCCGCCCCAATGATTTTCACCAACACCCCAGCCCGTGAGTAACACTTCTTGACCAGCATGAAAACGAGGATCTTCACTGTCGCGTACGGTTCCGGCGAAGTCGATGCCAGGAATCATCGGAAAATTGCGGATTATTTTTCCTTTACCGGTTATTGCCAGCGCATCTTTATAATTCAGGCTCGACCAGTGGACATCGACCGTCACATCGCCTTCCGGCAGGCGACTTGCGTCCAGAGTCTGTACAGATGCGAGGGTTTTGCCGTCCTGCTGTTCTAAAAGTAACGCCTGCATAAGAAGTCCTCATGTGCATGATGGATTGGAAAATAATTTCTGAAGACTATACTCGCTAATTGAAAAGCAAAGTCGATGAAGCGCAATAAATTGCGAGATAAATCTGATTTGCTAGTATGCCCGCTTCCTCACTATCGGAGTTAACACAAGGATGAGATTAACGACGAAATTTTCGGCCTTTGTCACGCTGCTCACCGGGTTAACGATCTTTGTGACTTTGATGGGCTGCTCGTTAAGTTTCTATAACGCGATTCAGTATAAGTTTAGCCATCGCGTTCAGGCGGTGGCGACGGCGATCGATACGCATCTGGTGTCGTCTGATTTCAGCTCGCTGAGGCCACAAATCAGTGAATTGATGATGTCAGCAGATATCGTTCGCGTGGACCTGTTACACAATAACAAACAGGTTTATACCCTTTCCCGCCAGGGGAGTTACCGCCCTGTTGGCACCAGCGATCTGTTTCGCGAACTGACCGTTCCGTTAGTTAAACATCCAGGAATGTCGCTACATCTGGTTTATCAGGACCCGATGGGAAACTATTTTCACTCGCTGATGACCACCGCGCCGCTCACTGGGGCAATTGGTTTTATCATTATTATGCTCTTCCTTGCAGTACGCTGGTTGCAGCGGCAACTTGCCGGGCAAGAACTACTGGAAACTCGCTCGGCGCGTATCTTAAACGGGGAGCGTGGGCCGAATGTGCTTGGCTCCATCTATGAATGGCCGCCAGGAACCAGCAGTGCGCTGGATATGCTGCTTTCAGAAATTCAGAATGCGCGTGAACAGCACAGCCGTCTTGATACGCTGATTCGCTCTTACGCCGCGCAGGACATCAAAACCGGCCTCAATAACCGTCTCTTTTTCGACAACCAGTTGGCTACATTGCTGGAAGATCAAGAGAAGGTAGGGACTCACGGGATCGTGATGATGATCCGTCTACCTGATTTCAATATGTTGAGCGACACGTGGGGACACAGCCAGGCCGAAGAACAATTCTTCACTCTGACGAATCTGCTGTCGACATTTATGATGCGCTATCCAGGTGCACTGCTGGCGCGCTATCACCGTAGCGATTTTGCCGCGCTGTTGCCGCATCGGACTTTAAAAGAGGCGGAGAGCATTGCCGGGCAGTTGATCAAAGCGGTTGATACCTTACCGAGCAATAAAATGCTCGATCGTGAAGATATGATTCATATCGGCATCTGTGCCTGGCGTAGCGGCCAGGAAACAGAACAAGTGATGGACCATGCCGAATCCGCCACGCGTAATGCGGGATTACAGGGGGGTAATAGCTGGGCGATTTACGATGACTCATTACCAGAAAAAGGGCGCGGCAACGTTCGTTGGCGTACGCTAATCGAACAAATGTTAAGTCGTGGCGGTCCCAGGCTTTATCAAAAACCTGCGGTCACCCGGGAAGGGCAGGTTCATCATCGCGAAATTATGTGTCGCATCTTTGATGGTAATGAAGAGGTAAGCTCGGCGGAATATATGCCGATGGTGTTGCAGTTTGGTTTATCGGAAGAGTATGACCGCCTGCAAATCAGTCGTCTCATCCCGCTGTTACGCTATTGGCCGCAAGAAAATCTGGCGATTCAGGTGACCGTTGAGTCGTTGATCCGGCCGCGTTTCCAGCGTTGGCTGCGCGATACGTTGATGCAGTGTGAAAAATCACAACGAAAACGCATAATTATTGAACTTGCAGAGGCTGATGTTGGTCAACATATCGGTCGCTTGCAACCTGTCATTCGTTTGGTGAATGCTTTAGGGGTTCGAGTTGCCGTTAACCAGGCTGGATTGACGCTGGTAAGTACCAGTTGGATCAAAGAACTGAATGTCGAATTACTCAAGCTTCATCCGGGGCTGGTAAGAAATATTGAGAAGCGAACGGAAAACCAATTGTTGGTTCAGAGCATGGTAGAAGCCTGTTCCGGGACCAATACCCAGGTTTACGCGACTGGCGTACGTTCGCGAAGCGAGTGGCAGACCCTGATTCAGCGCGGGGTTTTGGGTGGCCAGGGGGATTTTTTCGCGTCCTCACAGCCACTTGATACTAACGTGAAAAAATATTCACAAAGATACTCGGTTTAACCTGCCGTTTGATCCGTTTTCACGTAGAATAACGCGCGCTGCGTTTCGTGGGAGTGTGCTTATCTGCTCGCCAGATTGTTGCAGCACATATGCAGATGAATGACCTTACGCAGTTGCAAACAGGCGAGGAATGCTGTTGACGCATTTAGCCTAATCTGGACTCAGGCAGAGATTTGTAACAAAGGAAACGAACTGCACTAATTTTCACCGTAGCAGATGATTTTTGCGCCTTGTCGCTGCTGCGTGTGGTTGGTAAAGTAAGCGGATTTTCTTTTCCGCCCCAGCTTTCAGGATTATCCCTTAGTATGTTGAAAAAATTTCGTGGCATGTTTTCCAATGACTTGTCCATTGACTTGGGTACTGCGAATACCCTCATTTATGTAAAAGGACAAGGCATCGTATTGAATGAGCCTTCCGTGGTGGCCATTCGTCAGGATCGTGCCGGTTCACCAAAAAGCGTGGCTGCAGTAGGTCATGACGCGAAGCAGATGCTGGGCCGTACGCCGGGCAATATTGCTGCTATTCGCCCAATGAAAGATGGCGTAATCGCTGACTTCTTCGTGACTGAAAAAATGCTCCAGCACTTCATTAAGCAAGTGCACAGCAACAGCTTTATGCGCCCAAGCCCGCGCGTTCTGGTCTGTGTGCCGGTTGGCGCAACCCAGGTTGAACGCCGCGCAATTCGTGAATCCGCGCAGGGCGCTGGCGCCCGTGAAGTGTTCCTGATTGAAGAGCCGATGGCCGCGGCAATTGGCGCCGGTCTGCCGGTTTCTGAAGCGACCGGTTCCATGGTGGTTGATATCGGCGGTGGTACTACTGAAGTTGCCGTAATCTCGCTGAATGGCGTGGTTTACTCCTCTTCTGTACGCATCGGCGGTGACCGCTTCGACGAAGCCATTATCAACTATGTTCGTCGTAACTACGGTTCCTTGATCGGTGAAGCGACAGCAGAGCGTATTAAACACGAAATCGGTTCGGCTTATCCGGGCGATGAAGTGCGTGAAATTGAAGTTCGTGGTCGTAACCTGGCTGAAGGTGTTCCACGCGGCTTTACGCTGAACTCCAACGAAATCCTCGAAGCGCTACAAGAGCCGCTGACCGGCATCGTTAGCGCAGTGATGGTTGCGCTGGAACAGTGTCCGCCGGAACTGGCTTCCGACATCTCTGAGCGCGGAATGGTGCTCACTGGCGGTGGCGCATTGCTGCGTAACCTTGACCGTTTATTAATGGAAGAAACCGGCATTCCAGTCGTTGTTGCTGAAGATCCGCTGACCTGTGTGGCGCGCGGTGGCGGCAAGGCGCTGGAAATGATCGACATGCACGGCGGCGACCTGTTCAGCGAAGAGTAATCGGATGCAGGCAGGGGAAGCGTTTGTTTATCCTGCCTGGTCTGATACGAGAATACGCATAACTTATGAAGCCAATTTTTAGCCGTGGCCCGTCGCTACAGATTCGCCTTATTCTGGCGGTGCTGGTGGCGCTCGGCATTATTATTGCCGACAGCCGCCTGGGGACTTTCAGTCAAATCCGTACCTATATGGATACCGCTGTCAGTCCTTTCTACTTTATTTCCAATGCTCCTCGTGAATTGCTGGATGGCGTATCGCAGACGCTGGCCTCGCGTGATCAACTAGAACTTGAAAACCGGGCGTTACGTCAGGAGTTGCTGCTGAAAAACAGCGATCTGCTGATGTTGGGACAATATAAACAGGAGAACGCGCGCTTGCGTGAGCTTCTGGGTTCTCCGCTGCGTCAGGACGAACAGAAGATGGTGACCCAGGTTATCTCTACTGTTAACGATCCGTACAGCGATCAGGTTGTTATTGACAAAGGCAGTGTCAACGGTGTTTACGAAGGCCAGCCAGTCATTAGCGATAAAGGTGTGGTCGGCCAGGTGGTGGCGGTCGCAAAACTGACCAGCCGCGTACTGCTGATCTGCGACGCGACCCATGCGCTGCCGATTCAGGTGCTGCGTAATGATATCCGCGTTATCGCGGCGGGTAATGGCTGTACTGATGATTTACAGCTTGAGCACCTGCCGGCGAATACTGATATTCGTGTTGGTGATGTATTGGTGACTTCAGGTCTGGGCGGTCGTTTCCCGGAAGGTTATCCGGTGGCGGTTGTCTCTTCCGTGAAACTCGATACCCAGCGCGCATATACCGTGATTCAGGCGCGTCCGACTGCGGGACTGCAACGTTTACGTTATCTGCTTCTGTTGTGGGGGGCGGATCGTAACGGGGCCAACCCGATGACGCCGGAAGAGGTGCATCGCGTTGCTAATGAACGCCTGATGCAAATGATGCCGCAGGTGTTGCCTTCGCCAGATGCAATGGGGCCAAAACTGCCTGAACCGGCATCGGGAATTACCCAGCCAAGCCCGCAGCAACCTGCAACAGGTACTGCCGCTGACCGCTCTCCACAAAGGGCTACGCCGCCGCAGAGTGGTACTCAACCACCTGCGCGTACGCCAGGAGGGCAATAGTGGCGAGCTATCGTAGCCAGGGGCGCTGGGTTATCTGGCTCTCTTTCCTCATTGCGTTATTACTGCAAATTATGCCCTGGCCGGATAATCTTATCGTTTTCCGGCCTAACTGGGTTTTGCTCATCTTATTGTATTGGAGCCTCGCCTTGCCCCATCGCGTAAATGTGGGCACAGGTTTTGTGATGGGTGCCATACTGGATCTGATCAGTGGCTCCACGCTCGGTGTACGGGCGTTATCGATGAGTATCATTGCTTATCTGGTCGCGCTGAAATTCCAGCTTTTCCGTAATCTGGCATTGTGGCAGCAGGCGCTGGTTGTCATGTTGCTTTCGTTGGTTGTGGATATTATTGTTTTCTGGGCAGAGTTTTTAGTGATCAACGTCTCTTTCAGACCGGAAGTGTTCTGGAGTAGTGTAGTCAATGGTGTGCTCTGGCCGTGGATTTTCATGCTGATGCGCAAAATTCGTCAGCAGTTTGCAGTGCAATAAAGGTTTCTATGACTTCTCTGTATTTAGCTTCCGGTTCTCCGCGTCGGCAGGAGTTACTTGCGCAACTTGGCGTTTCCTTCGAACGTATCGTTACGGGCATTGAGGAGCAACGCTTTCCGCAGGAGAGCGCTCAGCAATACGTTGTGCGTCTGGCGCGCGAGAAAGCTCAGGCGGGCGTCGCGCAAACGGCGCAGGATCTCCCGGTGTTGGGTGCGGATACCATTGTGATTCTGAACGGCGAAGTACTGGAGAAACCGCGCGATGCCGATCATGCGGGGCAGATGTTGCGCAAATTATCGGGGCAGACCCATCAGGTAATGACGGCAGTGGCGATGGCCGACAGCCAGTACATTCTCGATTGCCTGGTGGTGACCGATGTGACTTTCAGAACGTTAACAGATGAAGATATCGCGGGCTATGTCGCCAGCGGTGAACCGTTAGATAAAGCAGGTGCATACGGTATTCAGGGGCTTGGTGGTTGTTTTGTCAGGAAGATAAATGGCAGCTATCACGCCGTAGTCGGCTTACCGCTGGTTGAAACGTGTGAATTATTGAGTAATTTTAACGCACTGCGTGAGAAAAGGGATAAACATGACGGCTGAATTGTTGGTAAACGTAACGCCTTCGGAAACACGAGTGGCGTATATTGATGGCGGTATTCTGCAGGAAATTCATATTGAACGTGAGGCGCGACGCGGAATAGTAGGCAATATCTACAAGGGTCGTGTAAGTCGCGTACTTCCGGGTATGCAGGCGGCTTTTGTAGATATTGGGCTGGATAAAGCTGCGTTTCTACACGCTTCTGACATCATGCCGCACACCGAATGTGTGGCAGGTGAGGAACAAAAACAATTTACGGTGCGTGACATCTCGGAACTGGTCCGTCAGGGGCAAGATCTGATGGTACAGGTGGTGAAAGATCCGCTTGGTACCAAAGGCGCGCGCCTGACCACGGATATCACGCTGCCATCTCGCTATCTGGTGTTTATGCCAGGAGCGTCTCATGTTGGGGTTTCCCAACGTATCGAAAGTGAATCCGAACGTGAACGCCTGAAAAAAGTGGTCGCCGAGTATTGCGACGAGCAGGGCGGATTTATCATCCGTACCGCGGCAGAAGGTGTAGGCGAAGCTGAACTAGCTTCCGATGCCGCTTATCTGAAGCGTGTCTGGACCAAAGTCATGGAGCGTAAAAAGCGCCCACAGACGCGTTATCAACTGTACGGTGAACTGGCGCTGGCGCAGCGTGTGCTGCGTGATTTTGCCGATGCCGAGTTGGACCGCATTCGCGTTGATTCACGGCTGACTTACGAAGCATTACTTGAGTTCACCTCGGAATACATCCCCGAGATGACCAGCAAGCTGGAGCATTACACGGGGCGCCAGCCGATTTTCGATCTCTTTGACGTCGAAAACGAGATTCAGCGAGCGTTGGAACGCAAAGTTGAGTTGAAGTCTGGCGGTTATCTGATTATCGACCAGACCGAAGCGATGACCACCGTGGACATCAATACCGGGGCGTTTGTCGGTCATCGCAATCTGGACGACACCATCTTCAATACCAATATTGAAGCGACGCAGGCTATTGCTCGTCAGTTGCGGTTACGCAACCTGGGTGGGATTATCATTATTGATTTCATAGACATGAATAATGAGGATCACCGTCGCCGCGTACTGCATTCGCTGGAACAGGCGTTGAGCAAAGACCGGGTGAAAACCAGCGTTAACGGCTTCTCGGCGCTGGGGCTGGTGGAAATGACACGTAAACGCACCCGCGAAAGCATTGAGCACGTACTGTGTAACGAATGCCCAACTTGCCACGGTCGCGGAACGGTGAAAACCGTGGAAACGGTATGCTATGAAATCATGCGCGAGATTGTTCGCGTGCACCATGCTTACGACTCCGACCGTTTCCTGGTCTATGCTTCTCCGGCAGTTGCCGAGGCCTTGAAAGGTGAAGAGTCGCACTCGCTGGCGGAAGTGGAAATTTTTGTGGGTAAGCAGGTTAAAGTACAAATCGAACCGCTCTACAACCAGGAGCAGTTTGACGTTGTCATGATGTAAACAAATGCTGGGCCGCCATCCGGCAAAGTTTTTTGAGTCACATTTTTAGCAGACAAGGAGTGACGGGTGAGGCGATTGCCGGGGATTTTACTGCTTACTGGAGCCGCGCTCGTTGTGATCGCTGCGCTGCTGGTCAGCGGCCTGCGTATTGCTTTGCCGCATCTTGATGCCTGGCGTCCAGAAATCCTCAATAAAATTGAATCCGCTACCGGCATGCCGGTAGAAGCCAGCCAGCTTTCCGCCAGCTGGCAGAATTTTGGCCCCACGCTTGAAGCGCGCGACATTCGCGCGGAACTGAAAGATGGCGGTGAGTTTTCTGTCAAACGCGTCACTCTGGCGCTGGATGTCTGGCAGAGCCTGCTGCATATGCGCTGGCAGTTTCGCGATCTGACTTTCTGGCAACTGCGTTTCCGCACCAATACGCCCATCACCAGCGGTGGTGGCAATGATGGTCTGGAAGCCAGCCACATCAGCGACCTGTTTCTTCGTCAGTTTGATCACTTCGATCTCCGCGACAGCGAAGTCAGTTTCCTCACGCCATCCGGTCAGCGCGCCGAACTGGCGATCCCGCAACTCACCTGGCTTAACAATCCGCGTCGACACCGTGCGGAAGGCCAGGTAAGTCTCTCCAGCCTCACCGGGCAGCACGGCGTGATGCAAGTTCGCATGGATTTGCGTGATGACGAAGGGCTGTTAAGCAACGGTCGCGTCTGGCTACAGGCTGATGATATTGACCTGAAGCCGTGGCTGGGTAAATGGATGCAGGACAACATTGCGCTGGAAACGGCGCAGTTCTCCCTCGAAGGCTGGATGACGATCGACAAAGGCGATGTAACCGGCGGTGACGTCTGGCTGAAACAGGGCGGTGCCAGCTGGTTGGGCGAGAAGCAAACGCATTCACTGGCGGTAGATAATCTCACCGCACACATTACGCGTGAACATCCCGGCTGGCAGTTTTCTATTCCTGATACCCGCATCACGATGGATGGCAAACGCTGGCCGAGTGGGGCATTGACGCTGGCCTGGATACCGGAACAGGATGTTGGTGGAAAGAATAATAAACGCAGTGACGAACTGCGGATTCGCGCCAGCAATCTGGAACTGGCGGGGCTGGAAGGTATTCGTCCGCTGGCAGCAAAACTTTCACCTGCGCTGGGCGACATCTGGCGGTCTACGCAACCGAGCGGCAAGATCAACACCCTGGCGCTGGATATCCCGCTTCAGGCAGCAGACAAGACTCGCTTTCAGGCATCGTGGAGCGATCTGGCCTGGAAGCAATGGAAATTACTGCCGGGCGCGGAACATTTCTCCGGGACGCTTTCCGGTAGTGTAGAAAATGGTTTACTGACCGCGTCCATGAAACAGGCGAAAATGCCTTACGAAACAGTTTTCCGCGCACCGCTGGAAATTGCTGACGGTAAGGCGACCCTAAGCTGGCTGAATAACGACAAAGGTTTCCAGCTTGATGGCCGCAACATTGATGTTAAAGCCAAAGCCGTCCATGCACGTGGCGGTTTCCGCTACCTGCAACCGACTAATGATGAACCCTGGCTGGGCATTCTGGCGGGTATCAGCACCGATGATGGTTCACAAGCGTGGCGCTATTTCCCAGAAAATCTGATGGGGAAAGAGTTAGTCGATTACTTAAGTGGCGCAATTCAGGGCGGTGAAGCGGATAACGCGACGCTGGTTTATGGCGGCAATCCGCAACTCTTCCCCTATAAACACAACGAAGGTCAGTTTGAGGTGCTGGTGCCGCTGCGTAACGCGAAGTTTGCCTTCCAGCCGGACTGGCCAGCGTTAACTAATCTCGATATTGAACTGGACTTCATAAACGACGGTTTATGGATGAAAACCGATGGCGTCAATCTGGGCGGCGTGCGCGCGAGTAATCTCACCGCAGTGATCCCTGACTACTCGAAAGAAAAATTGCTGATTGATGCTGACATTAAAGGTCCGGGCAAGGCGGTTGGTCCTTACTTTGATGAGACGCCGCTGAAAGACTCTCTGGGAGCAACCCTGCAAGAACTCCAGCTCGACGGCGATGTGAATGCTCGCTTACATCTCGATATCCCATTGAACGGCGAACTGGTTACAGCGAAAGGCGAAGTGACGCTGCGTAATAACAGTCTGTTTATCAAACCACTTGATAGCACACTGAAAAATTTGAGCGGTAAATTCAGCTTTATCAATGGCGATCTGCAAAGCGAACCACTGACAGCAAGTTGGTTTAATCAGCCACTGAACGTGGATTTTTCCACCAAAGAAGGGGCGAAAGCCTACCAGGTCGCGGTGAATCTCAACGGTAACTGGCAGCCAGCGAAAACTGACGTTCTGCCTGAAGCGGTGAATGAAGCGTTAAGCGGCAGCGTGGCCTGGGATGGTAAAGTGGGCATTGAGCTGCCTTATCATGCTGGCGCAACGTATAACGTAGAACTGAACGGTGATCTGAAGAATGTGAGTAGTCACTTACCTTCGCCGTTAGCCAAACCCGCTGGCGAATCGCTGCCGGTTAACATTAAGGTCGATGGCAACCTCAATAGCTTTGAATTAACCGGACAGGCTGGCGCGGATAACCATTTCAACAGCCGCTGGTTGCTCGGTCAAAAACTGACGCTCGATCGCGCTATCTGGGCGGCAGACAGTAAAACGCTTCCACCGTTACCGGAACAAAGCGGTGTTGAGTTAAATATGCCATCGATGGATGGTGCCGAGTGGCTGGCGCTTTTCCAGAAAGGCGCGACGGATAAAGTCGGTAGTGCGGTGAGTTTTCCCCAGCACATTACGTTGCGTACGCCAGCGTTGTCGTTGGGAAATCAGCAATGGAATAACCTGAGTATTGTTTCGCAACCGATGGCAAATGGCACTCAGGTCGAGGCGCAAGGACGTGAAATCAACGCTACGCTGGCAATGCGCAATAACGCGCCGTGGCTGGCGACGATTAAATATCTCTATTACAACCCCAGCGTGGCGAAAACCAGTGGTGACTCCACGCCGTCGTCACCTTTCCCAACTACGGAGCGCATTAGCTTCCGTGGTTGGCCGAATGCGCAAATACGTTGCGCAGAGTGCTGGTTCTGGGGGCAAAAATTTGGGCGCATCGACAGCGATATCACCATTTCTGGCGATACGTTAACGCTGGCTAATGGACTGATTGATACCGGTTTCTCGCGGCTTACTGCCGAGGGTGAATGGGTTAACACTCCGGGGAATGAACGTACCTCGCTGAAAGGAAAATTACGCGGGCAGAAAATTGATGCCGCTGCTGAATTTTTTGGTGTCACGACGCCAATACGCCAGTCGTCATTTAATGTGGACTACGATTTACACTGGCGGAAAACGCCGTGGCAGCCGGATGAGGCAACGTTGAATGGCATCATCCATACTCAACTGGGCAAAGGTGAAATTACCGACATCAGCACCGGACATGCCGGGCAATTGCTGCGCTTATTGAGCGTCGATGCTCTGATGCGAAAGCTGCGCTTTGATTTCAGGGATACCTTTGGCGAAGGTTTCTATTTTGACTCCATTCGCAGCACGGCGTGGATTAAAGACGGTGTTATGCACACTGATGACACGCTGGTGGATGGACTGGAAGCGGATATCGCCATGAAAGGGTCGGTAAATCTGGTACGCCGCGATCTGAATATGGAGGCGGTTGTCGCACCAGAAATTTCCGCGACGGTGGGTGTGGCTGCGGCCTTTGCGGTTAACCCCATTGTCGGTGCGGCGGTGTTTGCTGCCAGTAAAGTGCTGGGGCCGCTGTGGAGCAAAGTCTCCATTTTGCGCTACCACATTTCTGGTCCGTTGGACGCTCCGCAAATCAACGAAGTATTGCGCCAACCGCGTAAAGAAAAAGCGCAATGATTTGACGATGGCGCGTAATTGCCCCAATCTCATTAGATAATCGTTGCCAAAGGCCAACGAGCCGGAACATAACCGCAGGTCGGATAAGGCGTTTACGCCGCATCCGGCAGCCGTTGCCTGATGCGACGCTGTGCGTCTTATCAGGCCTACAAACCGGAACATAACCGTAGGCCGGATAAGGCGTTTACGCCGCATCCGGCAGCCGTTGCCTGATGCGGCGCTGTGCGTCTTATCAGGTCTACAAACCGGAACATAACCGTAGGTCGGATAAGGCGTTCACGCCGCATCCGACAGCCGTAAAAAATCCTCTACCGAAGTAACTAACGAGTAACAAAAACGATGAGTCTGAACCTGGTAAGTGAACAATTGCTAGCGGCGAACGGCCTGAAACATCAGGATTTGTTCGCGATTCTCGGTCAACTGGCCGAACGTCGCCTCGATTACGGCGATCTCTATTTTCAGTCGAGCTATCACGAATCCTGGGTTTTAGAAGACCGCATTATCAAAGATGGTTCTTACAACATCGATCAGGGCGTCGGCGTGCGTGCAGTCAGCGGTGAAAAAACCGGTTTTGCTTACGCCGACCAAATCAGCCTGCTGGCCCTGGAACAGAGCGCACAAGCGGCGCGTACCATTGTCCGTGACAGTGGTGATGGCAAAGTACAGACGTTGGGCGCGGTAGAGCATAGCCCGCTGTATACCTCGCTTGATCCGCTGCAAAGCATGAGCCGCGAGGAGAAACTGGATATTTTACGTCGCGTCGATAAAGTTGCCCGTGAAGCCGACAAACGCGTACAGGAAGTGACTGCCAGCCTCAGTGGCGTCTATGAATTAATTCTGGTTGCGGCCACCGACGGCACCCTGGCGGCAGATGTCCGTCCACTGGTGCGCCTCTCAGTAAGCGTTCTGGTCGAAGAAGATGGTAAACGCGAACGCGGTGCCAGCGGCGGCGGCGGTCGTTTTGGTTATGAATTTTTCCTTGCCGATCTAGACGGTGAAGTCCGTGCGGATGCATGGGCGAAAGAAGCAGTGCGTATGGCGCTGGTCAATCTTTCTGCCGTTGCCGCGCCTGCGGGCACCATGCCGGTAGTACTTGGCGCAGGTTGGCCGGGCGTGCTGTTACATGAAGCGGTAGGTCACGGTCTGGAAGGCGACTTCAACCGCCGTGGCACTTCGGTCTTTAGTGGCCAGGTCGGCGAACTGGTAGCATCTGAACTGTGTACGGTAGTGGATGATGGCACGATGGTTGATCGCCGTGGTTCGGTGGCGATTGATGACGAAGGTACGCCGGGTCAGTACAACGTGCTGATTGAAAATGGGATCCTGAAAGGTTACATGCAGGATAAACTCAACGCTCGCTTAATGGGTATGGCGCCGACCGGTAATGGTCGTCGTGAATCCTATGCACACCTGCCCATGCCGCGTATGACCAACACCTACATGCTGCCGGGTAAATCGACGCCGCAGGAAATCATTGAATCCGTCGAGTATGGCATCTATGCGCCGAACTTCGGCGGCGGTCAGGTGGATATCACCTCCGGCAAATTTGTCTTCTCCACCTCAGAAGCGTATCTGATTGAAAACGGTAAAGTGACGAAACCGGTGAAAGGCGCAACGCTGATTGGTTCCGGTATCGAAACCATGCAGCAAATTTCGATGGTGGGCAACGACCTGAAACTGGATAACGGCGTGGGTGTCTGTGGTAAAGAAGGGCAGAGCTTGCCAGTTGGCGTGGGCCAGCCGACGCTTAAAGTCGACAACCTGACCGTTGGCGGTACCGCGTAATCTATCCAGGCCGGTAAGCGTCGCATCAGGCATTGGTTGCCGGATGCGGCGTAAACGCCTTATCCGGCACGCACATGAATTACTTCTCTTTCCCGCGCCCGTGCATCTCCTGAAACAACTTACCGACCTCGACAAAATAATCCGTCAGTGAGTTGATCACGACCTGCACCTTCAGTGGCAGCTTATCTTTTTCGGTATACAGTGCATAAACCGGGCGTGGATCCGACTGATAACGCGGCAGCAGGATCTCCAGCTCCCCACGATTGATCTCATTGATCACCCACATCAGCGGCACATACGCGATCCCAGCGCCAGCCGTTAACCAGCGCACCAGCGTCATTGGATCGTTAGTGACAAACCGTCCTTGTGGGATGAGGCGAGTCGAGATCCCTTCTGGCGCGATCAGTTCAAATTCATTGTCCGGACGCACGCTGTACTCAAGCCATGAATGGCTACTTAGATCGGCGGGTTTTTCCGGTATGCCATACTGTGTGAGATAGCTTTTAGCGGCGCACACCACCATCGGCATCGCTCCCAGACGGCGGGAAAACAGGCTGGAATCCTGCAACGCGCCGACGCGGATCACGACATCCAGACCGTCGGCAATCAGGTCGGGTGCAGGAATTCCGGTAACCAGATTGACGCTTAAACCAGGGTACTCTTTCAACATTTTTGCCGTCAGCCCAGCGAGAACATTTTGAGCCATAGTTGAAGAACAGCCAATGCGCAGCGTCCCGATAGGCGTGTTATTGAAGGCATACAGTTGCTCATGGACATCCTGCACTTCATGGAGCATCCGACGGCAGCCCTGGTAGTAAATTCTACCTGCTTCGGTCAGGCCAATGCTGCGTGTGCTGCGGTTTAACAACTTTACCTGCAACTCATCTTCCAGTTTAGACACCGTCTGACTGATAGATGAAACGCTCATTTGAAGCTGTCTGGCGGCGGCGGTAAACGAACCAAATTCAACCACTTTGGCGAAAACCGACATGCGTTTTAGTCGTTCCATTATTCACTCTGACTTAAAAGTGATTTAGATCACATAATATAGATAACAGCATAACAGTTACGCTAATATATTAAATATCAATCTACAGCAATGTTGCTCTCGCCCGGCTTTCTATGCCCTTCTCTGCGGCGACAGATGCTGAAAATAATAACACCTGCTCTCTCTATACAACCAAGGTCAACATGAGTCTGTTTCCCGTTATCGTGGTGTTTGGGCTGTCCTTCCCACCGATATTTTTCGAATTGCTTTTATCACTGGCGATTTTCTGGCTGGTGCGCCGGGTCCTTGTGCCAACAGGTATCTACGACTTCGTCTGGCATCCGGCGCTGTTCAACACCGCGCTCTATTGCTGTTTGTTTTATTTGATATCGCGACTGTTCGTTTGAGGTTGAAGTGAAAACGCTAATAAGAAAATTCTCCCGTACGGCCATCACGGTCGTATTAGTCATTCTGGCCTTCATCGCAATTTTTAATGCCTGGGTCTATTACACCGAATCTCCGTGGACGCGTGACGCGCGCTTTAGCGCCGATGTGGTCGCGATTGCGCCGGATGTCTCCGGACTCATCACCCAAGTGAATGTTCATGATAACCAGCTGGTGAAAAAAGGACAGGTACTGTTCACCATCGACCAACCACGCTACCAAAAGGCCCTCGAAGAAGCAGAAGCTGATGTTGCCTATTATCAGGTACTGGCGCAGGAAAAACGCCAGGAAGCTGGACGTCGCAACCGTCTCGGCATACAGGCGATGTCTCGCGAAGAGATAGACCAGGCCAATAACGTGCTGCAAACAGTCCTGCATCAGTTAGCGAAAGCTCAGGCAACCCGCGATCTGGCAAAACTGGATCTTGAACGTACCGTGATCCGCGCGCCAGCAGATGGCTGGGTGACCAACCTCAACGTCTATACCGGTGAATTTATTACGCGTGGTTCAACGGCTGTAGCGCTGGTGAAACAGAACTCCTTCTATGTGCTGGCCTATATGGAAGAAACCAAGCTGGAAGGGGTACGTTCTGGGTATCGCGCAGAAATTACGCCGCTTGGTAGCAATAAAGTGCTGAAAGGGACTGTCGATAGTGTTGCCGCTGGGGTCACTAACGCCAGCAGTACGCGTGACGACAAAGGGATGGCGACCATCGATTCCAACCTTGAATGGGTGCGTCTGGCGCAACGTGTCCCGGTACGTATTCGTCTCGACAACCAGCAAGATAACATCTGGCCTGCGGGGACTACCGCTACTGTGGTGGTTACGGGTAAACAAGATCGCGATGAAAGCCAGGATTCGTTCTTCCGTAAAATGGCCCATCGCCTGCGTGAGTTTGGTTAATCACGATGGGTATTTTCTCCATTGCTAACCAACATATTCGCTTCGCGGTAAAACTGGCGACCGCCATTGTGCTGGCGCTGTTTGTTGGCTTTCATTTTCAGCTTGAAACACCACGCTGGGCTGTTCTGACTGCGGCGATTGTTGCCGCCGGTCCTGCCTTTGCCGCCGGTGGCGAACCGTACTCTGGCGCCATCCGCTATCGCGGCTTTTTGCGCATCATCGGTACATTTATCGGTTGTATTGCCGGGCTGGTGATCATCATTGCGATGATCCGTGCGCCATTGTTGATGATTCTGGTGTGCTGTATCTGGGCCGGTTTTTGTACCTGGCTCTCCTCGCTGGTACGAGTAGAGAACTCCTATGCGTGGGGGCTTGCCGGTTATACAGCGCTGATCATTGTGATCACCATTCAGCCAGAACCGCTGCTGACGCCGCAGTTTGCCGTTGAACGTTGTAGTGAAATCGTCATTGGTATTGTGTGTGCTATTGTGGCGGATCTGCTCTTTTCTCCACGATCGATCAAACAAGAAGTGGATCGAGAGCTGGAAAGTTTGCTGGTGGCGCAATATCAACTAATGCAATTATGCATCAAACATGGTGATGGCGAGATTGTTGATAAGGCCTGGGGCGACCTGGTTCGCCGCACCACGGCGCTGCAAGGGATGCGTAGCAATCTGAACATGGAATCTTCCCGCTGGGCGCGTGCCAATCGGCGTTTAAAAGCGATCAACACGTTGTCGCTGACGCTGATCACCCAGTCCTGCGAAACTTATCTCATTCAGAACTCGCGCCCGGAGTTGATCACTGATACCTTCCGCGAATTTTTTGACACGCCGGTAGAAACTGCGCAGGACGTCCATAAGCAGCTAAAACGCCTGCGGCGAGTGATTGCCTGGACCGGGGAACGTGAAACACCCATCACTATTTATAGCTGGGTTGCGGCGGCAACGCGTTATCAGTTGCTCAAGCGAGGCGTTATCAGTAACACCAAAATTAACGCCACTGAAGAAGAGATCCTGCAAGGTGAGCCGGAAGTAAAAGTAGAATCCGCCGAGCGCCATCATGCAATGGTCAACTTCTGGCGTACCACGCTGTCCTGCATGCTGGGGACTTTGTTCTGGCTGTGGACCGGATGGACCTCCGGCAGTGGCGCAATGGTGATGATTGCCGTCGTAACGTCGCTGGCAATGCGTTTACCTAATCCACGCATGGTGGCGATCGACTTTATCTACGGCACGGTAGCGGCGCTACCGTTAGGGCTGCTCTATTTTTTGGTGATTATCCCCAATACCCAACAGAGTATGTTGCTGCTGTGCCTTAGCCTGGCGGTGCTGGGATTTTTCCTTGGTATTGAAGTGCAGAAACGGCGGTTGGGATCGATGGGCGCGCTGGCCAGTACGATTAATATTATCGTGTTGGATAACCCGATGACCTTTCAGTTCAGTCAGTTTCTCGATAGCGCGTTGGGGCAAATCGTGGGCTGTGTGCTGGCGTTCATCGTCATTCTACTGGTGCGGGATAAATCGCGCGACAGGACAGGACGCGTGCTGCTTAATCAGTTTGTTTCTGCCGCTGTTTCCGCGATGACCACCAATGTCGCCCGGCGTAAAGAGAACCATCTGCCAGCGCTTTATCAGCAGTTGTTTTTGCTGATGAATAAATTTCCCGGCGATTTGCCGAAGTTTCGCCTGGCGTTAACGATGATTATCGCTCACCAGCGATTGCGTGATGCGCCGATACCCGTGAATGATGATTTATCGGCATTTCACCGACAAATGCGCCGCACAGCGGACCATGTGATTTCTGCCCGCAGCGATGACAAACGCCGTCGTTACTTCGGTCAGTTGCTGGAAGAACTGGATATCTACCAGGAAAAACTACGCATCTGGCAAGCGCCGCCGCAGGTCACGGAACCGGTGCATCGGCTTACCGGTATGCTGCATAAATACCAGCACGCGCTAACCGATAATTAAGTCAAAGCCGACGCCAAAAGGTGTCGGTTGAGATTGCTGACATACTCCAAATTGTCTGATGCGCTACGCTTATCAGGCCTATATTGAATTTGCACCCCCTGGTAGGCCGAATAAGGCGTTCACGCCGCATCCGGCATGAACAAAGTGCACTTTGTCAGTAATCAGAAACCGATGCCAAAAGCGTCGGTTTTTTCATGTCTATACTTAGCGATGAACGGCAGAACTCGCCGCGAAACGTGACGGTGGCAACAGATGAATATCTATAGCTTTGATTTTGATGAGATTGAGAGTCAGGAGGACTTTTATCGCGACTTTCGCCAAACCTTTGGTCTGGCGAAAGATAAGGTGCGCGATCTCGACTCACTGTGGGATGTATTAATGAACGATGTTCTGCCGCTACCGCTGGAGATCGAATTTGTTCATCTGGGAGAAAAAACGCGTCGGCGTTTTGGCGCGTTAATATTGCTGTTTGATGAGGCGGAGGAAGAGCTGGAAGGGCATTTGCGTTTTAATGTTCGTCACTAGCGCAAAAAAAAGCCCCCAAACCGGGGGCAATGTCGTCGGACAAGACGATGAGGGTTTATTTGTACAGTTCAGCTGTGGCGTGCCAGGTATCGCCGCTACGCGCTTCGGTAATCTGGTAAGCAGTCGCGCCTTTCTCTTCCGCTTTTTTGTTCAGCATTTCACGCATATCCATTGGAGAAGATGCTACACCGCTGACGGACACGGTGCCGATGGCTTCACGATTTTGTGCTTGTGCAGCATCAATGGAATCGGCAGCGAAAGCACCGAAGGAGAGAACAGAGAGCACACTTAATGCAGCAACAGTGGTTTTGATTTTCATGATTTTTACCTCGACATAATCTTTTAGCTGGGCCTTTGTTTCGTGACCCATATCACAAAATTAAGTATACACTAATTATTGAGCTAATTAATACCACGCTAACTGTTTCTATTGAGGGAGAATTGTTAAAAAGATTAATTTTTATAACAAAAGTGAATTAAAAATACGGGTGTTTAGTGGAAATTGCATTTATTTCAATAAGATATGTGTTTTTGCAAAATGTGCGTTTTTTGCTCTGTGTATTCGTTGTGTGAATGTTTTGTCGCTATAAAACGCACTATTCGTTAAATGAATGGCATGGGGAAGCAGGGCGATGAATGGAGAATGCAATATTTTCCCCGCCGCCAGAAGCGACGGGGCAGAGATTAAAGCTCCTGGTCGAACAGCTCTAAAATCGCTTCGTACAGGTCTTTGACGGTGAAACCTTTAGCAGGGGTGGTAAAGATGGTGTCATCACCTGCGATGGTGCCAAGAATACCTTCTGCTTTGCCCAGAGAGTCCAGCAGACGCGCAATCAACTGCGCCGCGCCAGGACTGGTATGTATTACAACAACAGCATCGTTGTAGTCGATATCCAGCACCAGATTCTTCAACGGACTGGAGGTGGTTGGTACGCCCAGTTCAGCTGGCAGGCAGTAAACCATTTCCATTTTTGCATTGCGGGTACGTACAGCACCAAATTTGGTCAACATCCGCGAGACTTTAGACTGATTAATATTGTCAAAGCCTTGCTCCTGCAATGCGGCGACGATTTCGCCCTGGGAGCTAAATTTCTCTTCTTTAAGTAACGCTTTAAACGCTTTAACTAATTCTTCTTGCTTAGACGAGCTTCGCATAAGTCACCCGATATGGTGGTTGATACAACATTATTGTGCATACAGATGAATTTTTATGCAAACAGTCTGCCCTGGAGAAGGCTGAAATAATGTTATGAAAGAGCGGGATTTTATCAAATTTCGTGATTGAGAAACATGCCTGCGTCACGGCGCGCAAATTCCGCTTAAAAGTAAATTAATTGTTATCAAATTGATGTTGTTTTGGCTGAACGGTAGGGTATATTGTCACCACCTGTTGGAATGTTGCTCTGATGCATAAGCGGCTGTTAATTACGTAAGTTAGGTTCCTGATTACGTCAATTAAATGCATAAACGCCAAATTTGCGTGACTACACATTCTTGAGAAGTGGTCATTGTAAACTGTTAATTTGTGGATTAAGGTCGCGGCAGCGGAGCAACATATCTTAGTTTATCAATATAATAAGGAGTTTAGGATGAAAGTCGCAGTCCTCGGCGCTGCTGGCGGTATTGGCCAGGCGCTTGCATTACTGTTAAAAACCCAACTGCCTTCAGGTTCAGAACTCTCCCTGTATGATATCGCTCCAGTCACTCCCGGTGTGGCCGTCGACCTGAGCCATATCCCTACTGCTGTGAAAATCAAAGGTTTTTCTGGTGAAGATGCGACCCCTGCGCTGGAAGGCGCTGATGTGGTTCTAATCTCCGCAGGTGTAGCGCGTAAACCCGGGATGGATCGTTCCGACCTGTTTAACGTCAACGCCGGTATCGTGAAGAATCTGGTACAGCAAATTGCGACAACCTGCCCGAAAGCGTGCATCGGTATCATTACAAACCCGGTAAACACCACGGTAGCAATCGCTGCGGAAGTGCTGAAGAAAGCGGGTGTGTATGACAAGAACAAACTGTTTGGCGTCACCACGCTGGATATCATCCGTTCTAATACGTTTGTCGCTGAACTGAAAGGCAAACAGCCGGGTGAAGTTGAAGTTCCGGTTATTGGCGGTCACTCTGGCGTTACCATTCTGCCGCTGCTGTCTCAAGTTCCTGGCGTAAGCTTTACCGAGCAGGAAGTTGCTGATCTGACCAAACGTATCCAGAACGCGGGTACGGAAGTGGTTGAAGCGAAAGCCGGTGGCGGGTCTGCAACCCTGTCCATGGGCCAGGCAGCTGCACGCTTCGGCCTGTCTCTGGTTCGTGCGTTGCAAGGCGAAAAAGGTGTCGTTGAATGTGCCTACGTTGAAGGTGACGGCCAGTATGCTCGTTTCTTCTCTCAACCGCTTCTGCTGGGTAAAAATGGCGTAGAAGAGCGTAAATCCATCGGTACTCTGAGCGCATTTGAACAGAACGCGCTGGAAGGAATGCTGGATACGCTGAAGAAAGATATCGCCCTGGGCGAAGAGTTCGTTAATAAGTAATTGATTAACGAATAATAAAAAACCGGAGCAACGTCTCCGGTTTTTTGTTTTGAGCGCACGACTTAATTGGTCGCTGGATATTCCTGAATAGTGACCTGCAATGTCAGTTTTTTATCGTCACGCATCACCACCACCGGAATCACCGAACCTGGTCGAATTTCTGCCACTTGATCCATTGTCTCCAGAGCGGAGATTGCAGGTTTGTTGTCCACCGAGATAATCAGATCGTTGACCTGGATACCGGCATTAGCCGCCGGGCCATCAGGTGACACTTCATTAACCACAATCCCTTGCAGTTGATCGATACCACCACCTTGCGCGTGTAATGGTGCGATTTCGCGGCCGCCAATACCGATATAGCCACGAATAACACGTCCATCGCGGATTAGCTTATCCATAATTTTGGTTGCCAACTGGAAGGGAATGGCAAAACCGATGCCTTCTGGAGTTTCGCCATCGTTACTCTTATCAAACGACAGTGTGTTGATGCCCATCAGTTCGCCCAGCGAGTTCACCAGTGCACCGCCGGAGTTGCCGTGGTTAATGGATGCATCGGTTTGCAGAAAGTTTTGCCGCCCGGTCGGGTTCAGGCCGATGCGACCCGTGGCGCTGATAATCCCCTGGGTAATGGTTTGCCCGAGGTTGTACGGGTTACCGATCGCCAGCACTACATCGCCAATGTGCGGTATGCGACGAGAATTGATTGGAATGGTGGGTAAACCGCCAGTGGCATTAATTTTGAGCACCGCCAGATCGGTCAGTGAATCAGAGCCAACCAGCAGCGCTTCAAATACACGACCATCCTGTAAGGCGACGATGATCTGATCGGCGTCGTTGATTACATGTTTATTGGTAATGATATAACCACGTTGATCCATGATCACACCTGACCCTAGCGTACGGATCTCAAGCTGGTTGTGTGAGGATGTGTTCAAACCACGGTTATAGACATTTACCACAGCTGGCGCGGCGCGGCGGACCGCCAGATTATAACTGGCAGGCGTCTCGTCGGCACTGTCGAATTGCGGTGTGGAAAGCGGGTTAATGCTGCGCAGCGAAGGCATGGCAACCAGCAAAATAGCACCGACAATTAATCCAATCGCAACGGATCGTAAGAGCTTCACAAACATGATGGAGGCGTCATTAAAAAAGGGAACGGCAGCAGCATATCACGAGTTAACCGGACATCACACGTCAGCCTGATGCCCGGTTTATGACATTAACGCATTAGCAGGTAAATGCTCTCATTACCGCGCATGATTTGCAGGGCAATAATTGCCGGTTTGGTTGCCAGTACTTTGCGCATCTCAGCAATCGAGTTCACCCGATTGCGGTTCACGCCAATAATTACATCATCTTTCTGTAAACCTGCCTGAGCGGCGGGGCTGTCTTTGACAACTTCGTCGATCTTAATGCCTTTTCCGCCATCTTTTAGCTGACTGTCACTCAACGTTGCGCCTTCCAGCGCCGGTGTAATCATCTCTGCACTGGCTGAAGACGATGTGCTGGTATCAAGCGTCACTTCCACTTCCAGCGGCTTGCCGTTACGTAACAGGCCAAGCTTCACTTTAGTACCAGGTTCAGTGGTGGCGATGCGGGAACGCAACTCGGCGAAGCTATTGAGCGGTTTGCCGTTGAGGCTGGTAATAATATCGCCTGCTTTTACGCCCGCTTTCGCCGAGCCAGAACCAGGCAGTACTTCACTGACAAACGCGCCACGTTGCACATCTAAATTAAACGCTTTGGCGATATCGGCACTCATTTCGGTACCTTTAATGCCTAACAGACCGCGTTTAATTTCACCAAAGTCGATAAGTTGCTGCGCCAGGGTACGCGCCATATTGCTGGGTATAGCAAAGCCAATCCCGACGCTACCGCCGCCAGGGGCAAGAATTGCGGTGTTAATACCAATCAACTCGCCGTTAAGGTTTAACAGCGCACCGCCGGAGTTACCCCGGTTAATGGAAGCATCGGTCTGGATAAAGTTTTCCAGACCTTCGAGATTTAACCCGCTGCGACCTAATGCGGAAACAATGCCTGAAGTCGCGGTTTGCCCAAGGCCAAACGGGTTACCGACCGCGACGGCAAAATCACCGACGCGTAGTTTGTCGGAGTCGGCAATGGCGATTTGCGTTAATTTGCTCGGATTCTGAATTTGTAGCAGGGCGATATCGCTCTGGTCGTCGCTGCCAATCAACTTCGCATCAAACTCGCGTCCGTCATTGAGCTGAATACTGATTTTTTGTGCCTGATTGATGACGTGATTGTTGGTCAGCACATAACCTTTATTGGCATTGATGATGACACCGGAGCCTAAACCTTCAAA
The DNA here is from genome assembly GCF_005781075.1 of Escherichia sp. E2562. Taxonomy (NCBI): domain Bacteria; kingdom Pseudomonadati; phylum Pseudomonadota; class Gammaproteobacteria; order Enterobacterales; family Enterobacteriaceae; genus Escherichia; species Escherichia sp. E2562. The sequence continues at coordinate 43,767 of NZ_VATM01000019.1, forward strand.
GGGTTGCGCAGGTTGATCCGGTAAATCATCGCCAAAAAATTTTTTGAATTCTTCCGGGATTTTCTGTTCCTGGCTGGCAGTCCCTTCAACTCGCACGCTTACCACCGCGGGAAGCACTTTTTCCAGCATCGGGGCCAGGCTGGGCAATGGCGCCTGACCGGCAACCTGGCCGGGAATCGACGCGACAGCCTGAAACGGCGCCGAGAGAGTTAACCCGACACTTAACGCTAATGCACTCAACAGCTGGGTTTGTTTTTTCATTATTCCTGCTCTCGTACCTGAATGATAAGAAAAAGAGATTCAAAACAGTTTGATGTTATTGAATTTTCAGACGGCTAACAATGAGACACCAGATTAAATGATAGTCGGGGAGGGAGAGAAGAGGAGGGCGCAATGGCTGCGCCCGCAAAATAAATTAGTCGCGCTTTGCGCCAGTGCGCAGCAGGCCAGATGCGCCTTCAGAATAGTCGCGTGGCATCTGCACCGGTGCCTGATCGTTGCTGGCTTCAGACTCAGCCAGACGATTACGGAACGGGTTTGCTTCTGCGGACAGTTCCGGCAGCAGGCTGCTGGAGCTTTTCGCCATGTGTTGATACAACTGGCGATAGTCATGCGCCATGGTATCCAGTAATTCCGCGCTGCGGGCAAAGTGGTTAACCAACTCTTCGCGATACTCGTCCAGTTCAGCTTTATTTTTTTCCAGTTCGTACTGCAACGCCTGTTGCTGGCGTAGTTTACGATTACCAAAACGCATGGCCACAGCACCAATAATGATGCCGACGACTAACCCAATTAGCGCATATTCCCAGGTCATGAACATCTCCCGTTGTCTTTTGTTTCCGTAGGGTGTTGGCTTCAGGCTCCATGCCTGCGGCTGATTATGCCACTATAACCGTTAATTCCACAGAAGTGGAATCCCGACTGCATATCGCGTAGTGTAGAACGGCCTTTTTTTCGTCAACCGTGAACAACGGCACACCGATTATTCAAGGAATAACAAGAACATCATGCAAAGCGTTACCCCGACATCGCAATACCTGAAGGCGCTCAATGAGGGCAGCCATCAACCTGACGACGTACAAAAAGAGGCCGTCAGTCGGCTGGAGATTATCTACCAGGAATTAATCAACAGCACGCCGCCCACTGCGAGGGCGAGTGGGTTAATGGCGCGAGTCGGTAAACTGTGGGGTAAGCGCGAAGAGGCAAGCAGTGCGCCGGTGCGTGGCTTATATATGTGGGGCGGTGTAGGACGCGGGAAAACCTGGCTGATGGACCTTTTCTATCAAAGTTTGCCGGGTGAGCGGAAACAGCGCCTGCACTTTCACCGTTTTATGCTGCGCGTGCATGAAGAACTGACTGCATTACAGGGGCAGACTGACCCGCTGGAAATTATTGCCGATCGCTTCAAAGCAGAAACCGATGTCCTCTGTTTTGATGAATTTTTTGTTTCGGATATTACCGATGCCATGTTGCTTGGCGGTTTAATGAAAGCCCTGTTCGCTCGCGGAATAACGCTGGTCGCAACGTCAAATATTCCGCCTGATGAGCTTTATCGTAATGGCCTGCAACGAGCGCGTTTTCTACCGGCTATCGACGCCATTAAACAGTATTGCGATGTAATGAATGTCGATGCAGGCGTCGATTATCGACTACGAACGCTTACCCAGGCGCATTTATGGCTGTCGCCGCTCAATGATGAAACCCGTGCGCAAATGGATAAACTTTGGTTGGTGCTGGCGGGAGCGAAACGCGAAAATTCACCGACGTTAGAAATCAACCATCGCCCGCTGGCGACAATGGGCGCTGAGAATCAGACGCTTGCCGTCTCTTTTACCACCTTGTGTGTCGATGCCCGCAGCCAGCATGACTATATAGCGCTCTCACGCCTCTTTCACACAGTGATGTTGTTTGATGTGCCAGTCATGACGCGGTTGATGGAGAGCGAAGCGCGACGTTTTATTGCGCTGGTGGATGAGTTTTACGAGCGCCATGTCAAATTAGTGGTGAGCGCAGAAGTGCCTTTGTATGAAATTTATCAGGGCGAGCGACTGAAGTTTGAGTTCCAGCGTTGCCTGTCACGTCTACAAGAGATGCAGAGCGAAGAGTATTTGAAGCGCGAGCATTTGGCGGGGTAAAACCTGCCATAAATCACAAAAAGGGGTCGATCTTTGACCCCGACTTCTCTATAATCCTGCGACCCCACGTTACAAGAAAGTTTTTTTTCCCGAAACTTTTTGTGTGCTGGCATAGGCTATTCGAAGGGGTAGGTTTGCCGGACTTTGTCGTGTGAACCTCAACAATTGAAGACGTTTGGGTGTTCACCAACGTGTAACTATTTATTGGGTAAGCTTTTAATGAAAACTTTTACAGCTAAACCAGAAACCGTAAAACGCGACTGGTATGTTGTTGACGCGACCGGTAAAACTCTGGGCCGTCTGGCTACTGAACTGGCTCGTCGCCTGCGCGGTAAGCACAAAGCGGAATACACTCCGCACGTAGATACCGGTGATTACATCATCGTTCTGAACGCTGACAAAGTTGCTGTAACCGGCAACAAGCGTACTGACAAAGTGTACTATCACCACACCGGTCACATCGGTGGTATCAAACAAGCGACCTTTGAAGAGATGATTGCTCGCCGTCCTGAGCGTGTGATTGAAATCGCGGTTAAAGGCATGTTGCCAAAAGGCCCGCTGGGTCGTGCTATGTTCCGTAAACTGAAAGTTTACGCGGGTAACGAGCACAACCACGCGGCACAGCAACCGCAAGTTCTTGACATCTAATCGGGATTATAGGCAATGGCTGAAAATCAATACTACGGCACTGGTCGCCGCAAAAGTTCCGCAGCTCGCGTTTTCATCAAACCGGGCAACGGTAAAATCGTTATCAACCAACGTTCTCTGGAACAGTACTTCGGTCGTGAAACTGCCCGCATGGTAGTTCGTCAGCCGCTGGAACTGGTCGACATGGTTGAGAAACTGGATCTGTACATCACTGTTAAAGGTGGTGGTATCTCTGGTCAGGCTGGTGCGATCCGTCACGGTATCACCCGCGCTCTGATGGAGTACGACGAATCCCTGCGTTCTGAACTGCGTAAAGCTGGCTTCGTTACTCGTGACGCTCGTCAGGTTGAACGTAAGAAAGTCGGTCTGCGTAAAGCACGTCGTCGTCCGCAGTTCTCCAAACGTTAATTGCTTTCTGCTTCGGCAGAATACAATTTGCGAAAAAAACCCGCTTCGGCGGGTTTTTTTATGGCTAAAGTCCGATTCCAGCCTCTTTTCCCTCTCTCTTCAGCATTATTCTCTTTTTAATAGTATTTTCCACGTACTGTAGAAAAGGATATCGCGATGGGATTATTTAATGCATTGTTTAACAAGAAAGAATCTTTAACGTTGTCGAATAAATGGGAGTTCTTTATTACAACAGTGGATGACCATGTCACGGGCATACGTGTTGATATCGGCGCCATTCAGGACGAAAGATTTGATCGACTTAACCACACATGGTTCTTTCGTGTGCGTTATACCCATTGTTATGAAAACGGTTTACCGCAGCCTGATGAAACACAACGTTTAAATCGTATAGAGGACTGGCTTGAGGAGAGGGGCAAGGCATTACCGATTTGGTTGGTGGGGGTGGTAACACAAGAGGGCTGGCGCGATTTTGTTTTCCAGTCGGAAAAAGATCTGGACTGGGAAAGAACGCTGGATAAATTGCTCGCGGGTGGCCCGGAAGTCTCTTGCAGCTATAGTATGAGTAAAAACGATAACGGAAATTACTATCGCCAGTTCCTGTACCCGTCGAAATATGACTGGAACTGGATACACGATGCCCGCGTATGCCGTGGGCTGCTGGAACATGGTGACGATTTGACTCTTCCACGCACCATTGATTACTACGCGACATTGCCGACAGAAGCTGCTGCACGCGCTTTTGCGGAGGACGTGACGGAATTGCCATATGGCATTACGCTGGTGAGCATTCGGATGAACGACCAACAACCAGGGTATATGGCGTCATTTACGAACACTGATGCTCCTGAACAATGGCATATGACCGAAATTACATGTCAGCTTACCGATTTGGCTGAAAAGCATGGCGGTAGTTTTGATGGCTGGGGCGCACCGATAGCAACGGCGTAAAAGAGATAGACAACATTTCTGGTGGGGATTAAGTCAAGCATTTCAGACTAAGGAACATCTCTTTTTCCCCATTTCCGGCATCGACTCACCACAAAGGTCGCAAAATCTGGTAAACTATCATCCAATTTTCTGCCCAAATGTCGGGTATTGCTCATTTTTTGTTTGTTTTTCGAACAAAGAGAGTCGTTCCTTACTGGGTAACACAACTTCTGACTGGCCACCTGGTGGCTGGTAGCAGTAAAAATTCTGACTATACCTGGAGGTTTTCATGGCTGTCGCTGCCAACAAACGTTCGGTAATGACGCTGTTTTCCGGTCCTACTGACATCTATAGCCATCAGGTCCGCATCGTGCTGGCTGAAAAAGGTGTAAGTTTCGAGATCGAACACGTGGAAAAGGACAATCCGCCTCAGGATCTGATTGACCTCAACCCGAATCAGAGCGTTCCGACCCTGGTGGATCGTGAGCTGACCCTGTGGGAATCTCGCATCATTATGGAATACCTGGATGAGCGTTTCCCGCATCCGCCACTGATGCCTGTTTACCCGGTAGCTCGCGGTGAAAGCCGCCTGTACATGCACCGCATCGAAAAAGACTGGTACACGCTGATGAACACCATCATCAACGGTTCAGCCTCTGAAGCGGATGCCGCTCGTAAGCAACTGCGCGAAGAACTGCTGGCTATTGCGCCGGTCTTCGGTCAGAAGCCGTACTTCCTGAGCGATGAGTTCAGCCTGGTCGATTGCTACCTTGCTCCGCTGCTGTGGCGTCTGCCGCAACTGGGCATCGAGTTCAGCGGCCCGGGTGCGAAAGAGCTGAAAGGCTATATGACCCGCGTCTTTGAGCGTGACTCTTTCCTTGCTTCCTTAACCGAAGCTGAACGTGAAATGCGTCTGGGCCGGAGTTAATCTGTATGGATTTGTCACAGCTAACACCACGTCGTCCCTATCTGCTGCGTGCATTCTATGAGTGGTTGCTGGATAACCAGCTCACGCCGCACCTGGTGGTGGATGTGACGCTCCCTGGCGTGCAGGTTCCTATGGAATATGCACGTGACGGGCAAATCGTACTCAACATTGCTCCGCGTGCGGTCGGCAACCTGGAACTGGCGAATGATGAAGTGCGCTTTAACGCGCGCTTTGGCGGTATCCCGCGGCAAGTTTCAGTACCGCTGGCTGCTGTGCTGGCTATCTACGCCCGTGAAAATGGCGCAGGCACGATGTTCGAGCCTGAAGCTGCCTACGACGAAGATGCCAGCATCATGAATGATGAAGATGTATCGGCAGATAATGAAACCGTTATGTCGGTCATTGATGGCGATAAGCCAGATCGCGATGATGATAATCATCCTGATGATGAACCGCCGCAACCGCCACGTGGTGGTCGCCCGGCATTACGCGTTGTGAAGTAAAACAAAAACAGGCCCAGGTGGCCTGTTTTGTCGTTTTAAGGGCTTAATAAAATAGCGTAATTGTGGCAATCATATTCACCACGAATCCGACTGCCATTGGGATCGCAGTCCGCTTCACCACTTCAAAGGGCGAAACGCCTGCTATTCCTGAAGTTACTACCACTACCGCAGTAATCGGCGAAACCGCACGCGCCAGCGTTGTGGCAAAGTGCATCGGCATAATCATCACTACCGCAGGTACGTGCAGTCCAGCAGCGATATTCGGAATAAGGCTGGCAAATGACATAAATGGCGCATTGCCGGAGCCCATCACAATGGCACAAATGGCAATTACCAGCGCCATAATAATCATCACGCCAATGCCACCAAGGCCAGAATGCTCTGCGCCTTTGATAACCGCATCAACGGTGCCAATCGCCGTTAAGCCTTTCGCAAATATTTCACCAGCGACCACCAGCGTTACCACGTTGGCAAACTGCGTACCCATGCCGTCAAAAAACGCCTGCACATCGTCCATTGTTTCGCGCAAGTTATGCTTGTGGATGAACTCAACAAACATCGTCACCGTCAAACTCAGTAACATCACCACCACCAGATGCAGTTCTGACTGCATCAGCCCAACGTGGGCGAGGAACAGCGAGCCGAGCATCAGGATTAACGGCATCACCGGTAAAATGGCGTAATAGAGCGGCGGGACATTGTCGAGATCCTTTTGCTCCGCCTGTTCGTGATTGATATTTTTATCTTTTTTGTCAAAAGCGCGTTGCACGAAAAAGTGGGAGATTGCCACTGAGAGAATGACACAAGAGGCGACCGGTAGCTGATAGTGGAAGAAGTAAGTGGCGATTTTCATTCCCGCTACCTGGGCGGCAAAAATGGAGTTCGTTTCCAGAATTCCCCATTCAATAGACATGGTGGTCGCGATAACCGCCACCGCAGAGAGGCGACTTACTCCCAGACTCACCAGCGTCGGAAATAACGTGACCATCAGCAACATACCCAGACCGGAGGCGCTGGTAATAAACTGCGCCATGATTTGACCGATGACGTAAGTTGCCGACAGTATGAGATACGGTGAGCGAATGAGCTTTAACGGGCGGCTTAACAAGCTCACCATCGCCCGACTGGCTCCTATGCGCTCCATGTAACGGGCATAACCGCCCACCGCCATAATCGACAGCCCCAACCCGGCAATGCGGTTGGACAGCATGCGCAGGATTTCATTATAAATATCAACAATCAAATAGCCGCTGCTTTTGGCGGGGTCGAGTACACCCCCAAACCCTAACCAGGCACCACACATCATCAGGAAGATACCCGCTGTGGCCAGCACCACCTGTGGTTTGTAATTTTTAAGGATCAAATAGCCCATCGTTATTAACACGATGACAGAAATAATTATGCCGAACATTGTTCAACTCCGTGTCAAAAGAATATGGTCAATCCCAGTAATGGCAGATTGAAAACAATGATGTTATATTTTTTACAAGGCTATTTATGGTGTTGGTGTCGAATTTTTTAATCGTAATAAAGAGGATTTTTCATTATAAAATATACATTTATGATTATTTCGCAAGAACACATTCATAATATTCATAATGTCTATGAATATTCTTGTAAATAATTTGGCTGGGATGTTTTTATCTGCGTTATATTTATTTTTCGCAAAAGTTAATTATTAAATTAATTACGATAATGATGGTGTACGAAGAGTAAAACCCTTCGTTTCACCCTGCTTTCATTCCTGTGATAGGATGTCATTGATGATGTTAATCACACTGACCTTAAAGAATGGGCCTTATGAACGCATTTGATTCGCAAAACGAAGATTCTTCACCTGCAATTGGTCGCAACTTGCGTAGCCGTCCGCTGGCGCGTAAAAAACTCTCCGAAATGGTGGAAGAAGAGCTGGAGCAGATGATTCGCCGCCGCGAGTTTGGCGAAGGGGAGCAGTTGCCGTCTGAGCGCGAACTCATGGCGTTCTTTAACGTCGGGCGTCCTTCGGTGCGTGAAGCGCTGGCGGCGTTAAAGCGTAAAGGTCTGGTGCAAATAAATAACGGTGAGCGCGCTCGCGTCTCGCGTCCTTCTGCGGACACTATCATCGGCGAGCTGTCCGGTATGGCGAAAGATTTCCTTTCTCATCCAGGAGGGATAGCCCATTTCGAACAGTTACGTCTGTTCTTTGAGTCCAGCCTGGTGCGCTATGCGGCTGAACATGCCACCGATGAACAAATTGATTTGCTGGCAAAAGCCCTGGAAATCAACAGTCAGTCGCTGGATAACAATGCCGCGTTCATTCGTTCAGACGTTGATTTCCACCGCGTACTGGCGGAGATCCCGGGTAATCCGATCTTTAAGGCAATCCACGTTGCCTTGCTCGACTGGTTGATCGCCGCGCGCCCAACGGTCGCCGATCAGGCATTGCATGAGCATAATAACGTCAGCTATCAACAACATATTGCGATCGTTGACGCGATCCGCCGCCACGATCCCGACGAAGCCGATCGCGCGTTGCAATCGCATCTCAACAGCGTTTCTGCCACCTGGCACGCCTTCGGCCAAACCATCCACAAAAAGAAATAATGCCACTTTAGTGAAGCAGATCGCATTATAAGCGTTCTGTATGATGTGTTGCTTATTTGATCTGGTATAACAGGTATAAAGGTATATCGTTTCAACAGACAAGCATCACTTCAGAGGTATTTATGGCAACGAATTTACGTGGCGTGATGGCCGCACTCCTGACTCCTTTTGACCAACAACAAGCACTGGACAAAGCGAGTCTGCGCCGCCTGGTTCAGTTCAATATTCAGCAGGGCATCGACGGTTTGTACGTGGGGGGGTCGACAGGCGAAGCCTTTGTGCAGAGCATTTCCGAGCGTGAACAGGTACTGGAAATCGTCGCCGAAGAGGCGAAAGGCAAGATTAAATTAATCGCTCACGTAGGTTGCGTCAGTACTGCTGAAAGCCAACAGCTTGCGGCTTCAGCCAAACGTTATGGCTTCGATGCCGTCTCCGCCGTTACGCCGTTCTACTATCCTTTCAGCTTTGAAGAACACTGCGATCACTATCGGGCAATCATTGACTCGGCGGATGGTTTGCCGATGGTGGTGTACAACATTCCGGCATTGAGCGGGGTAAAACTGACTCTGGATCAGATCAATACACTGGTTACGTTACCTGGCGTAGGTGCACTGAAACAGACCTCTGGCGATCTCTATCAGATGGAGCAGATCCGTCGTGAGCATCCGGATCTGGTGCTCTATAACGGTTACGACGAAATCTTCGCTTCCGGCCTGCTGGCGGGCGCAGACGGCGGTATCGGCAGCACTTACAACATTATGGGCTGGCGCTATCAGGGTATCGTGAAGGCGCTGAAAGAAGGTGATATCCAGACCGCGCAGAAACTGCAAACTGAGTGCAACAAAGTCATTGATTTGCTGATTAAAACTGGCGTATTCCGTGGCCTGAAAACCGTCCTGCACTATATGGATGTGGTGTCTGTTCCGCTGTGCCGTAAACCGTTTGGTCCGGTTGATGAAAAATATCTGCCAGAACTGAAGGCGCTTGCCCAGCAGTTGATGCAAGAGCGCGGGTGAGTTCTTTCCCCTCGCTCGCCCCTACCGGGTGAGGGGAAATAAGCGCATCTGTACCCTACAATTTTCAAACCAAAGCGTGTGGGCATCGCCCACCGCGGGAGACTCACAATGAGTACTACAACCCAGAATATCCCGTGGTATCGCCATCTCAACCGTGCACAATGGCGGGCATTTTCCGCTGCCTGGTTGGGATATCTACTTGATGGTTTTGATTTCGTTTTGATTGCCCTGGTACTCACTGAAGTACAAGGTGAATTCGGGCTGACAACGGTACAGGCGGCAAGTCTGATTTCCGCAGCCTTCATCTCTCGTTGGTTCGGCGGCCTGATGCTTGGCGCTATGGGCGATCGCTACGGGCGTCGTCTGGCAATGGTCACCAGTATCGTACTCTTCTCGGTCGGGACGCTGGCCTGCGGCTTTGCGCCTGGTTACATCACTATGTTTATCGCTCGTCTGGTGATAGGCATGGGAATGGCGGGTGAGTACGGTTCCAGCGCCACCTATGTGATTGAAAGCTGGCCAAAACACCTGCGTAATAAAGCCAGTGGTTTTCTGATTTCCGGCTTCTCTGTGGGGGCTGTCGTTGCCGCCCAGGTCTATAGTCTGGTAGTCCCGGTCTGGGGCTGGCGTGCACTGTTCTTTATCGGCATCTTACCGATCATCTTTGCTCTCTGGTTGCGGAAAAACATCCCGGAAGCGGAAGACTGGAAAGAGAAACACGGGGGCAAAGCACCGGTGCGCACGATGGTGGATATTCTCTACCGTGGTGAACATCGCATCGCCAATATCGTGATGACGCTGGCGGCGGCTACTGCGCTGTGGTTCTGCTTCGCCGGTAACCTGCAAAATGCCGCAATCGTCGCTGTTCTCGGGCTGTTATGCGCCGCAATCTTTATCAGCTTTATGGTACAGAGTACGGGCAAACGCTGGCCAACAGGCGTAATGCTGATGGTGGTTGTGTTATTTGCTTTCCTCTACTCGTGGCCGATTCAGGCACTGCTGCCAACATATCTGAAAACCGATCTTGCTTATGACCCGCATACTGTCGCCAATGTGCTGTTCTTTAGCGGCTTTGGGGCGGCGGTGGGTTGCTGTGTCGGCGGCTTCCTCGGTGACTGGCTGGGAACGCGCAAAGCCTATGTTTGTAGCCTGTTAGCTTCGCAATTGCTGATTATTCCGGTATTTGCGATTGGCGGCGCAAACGTCTGGGTACTTGGTCTGTTACTGTTCTTCCAGCAAATGCTTGGACAAGGGATCGCCGGGATCTTACCGAAACTGATTGGCGGTTATTTCGATACCGACCAGCGTGCAGCGGGCCTGGGCTTTACCTACAACGTTGGCGCATTGGGCGGTGCACTGGCCCCAATCATCGGTGCGTTGATCGCTCAACGTCTGGATCTGGGTACTGCGCTGGCATCGCTCTCGTTCAGTCTGACATTTGTGGTGATCCTGCTGATTGGTCTGGATATGCCTTCCCGCGTTCAGCGTTGGCTGCGCCCGGAAGCATTGCGTACTCATGACGCTATCGACGGCAAACCATTTAGTGGTGCCGTGCCATTTGGCCGCGCCAAAAACGATTTAGTCAAAACCAAAAGTTAATCCTGTTGCCCGGTCTATGTACCGGGCCTTTCGCTAAGGGAAGATGTATGTCGTTACTTGCACAACTGGATCAAAAAATCGCTGCCAACGGCGGCCTGATTGTCTCCTGCCAGCCGGTGCCTGACAGCCCACTCGATAAACCGGAAATCGTCGCTGCCATGGCATTAGCGGCAGAGCAGGCGGGTGCGGTTGCCATTCGCATCGAAGGTGTGGCAAATCTGCAAGCCACGCGTGCGGTGGTGAGTGTGCCGATTATCGGGATTGTGAAACGCGATCTGGAGGATTCTCCGGTACGCATCACGGCCTATATTGAAGATGTCGATGCGCTGGCGCAGGCGGGCGCGGACATTATCGCCATTGACGGCACCGACCGCCCGCGTCCGGTGCCTGTTGAAACGCTGCTGGCACGTATTCACCATCACGGTTTACTGGCGATGACCGACTGCTCAACGCCGGAAGACGGCCTGGCATGCCAAAAGCTGGGAGCCGAAATTATTGGCACTACGCTTTCTGGCTATACCACGCCTGAAACGCCAGAAGAGCCGGATCTGGCGCTGGTGAAAACGTTGAGCGACGCCGGATGTCGGGTGATTGCCGAAGGGCGTTACAACACGCCTGCTCAGGCGGCGGATGCGATGCGCCACGGCGCGTGGGCGGTGACGGTAGGTTCTGCTATCACACGTCTTGAACACATTTGCCAGTGGTACAACACAGCGATGAAAAAGGCGGTGCTATGACCACACTGGCGATTGATATCGGCGGTACTAAACTTGCCGCCGCGCTGATTGGCGCTGACGGGCAGATCCGCGATCGTCGAGAACTTCCTACGCCTGCCAGCCAGACGCCGCAGGCGCTGCGTGATGCCTTATCTGCATTAGTCTCTCCGTTGCAAGCTCATGCGCAGCGGGTTGCTATCGCTTCAACCGGAATTATTCGCGACGGCAGCTTATTGGCGCTGAATCCGCATAATCTCGGTGGATTGCTACACTTTCCGTTAGTCAAAACGCTGGAGCAACTTACTGATTTGCCGACCATTGCCATTAATGATGCGCAGGCCGCAGCATGGGCGGAGTATCAGGCGCTGGAAGGCGATGTAACCGAGATGGTGTTTATCACCGTTTCCACTGGCGTCGGCGGCGGTGTAGTGAGCGGCGGCAAGTTGCTGACCGGCCCTGGTGGTCTGGCGGGGCATATCGGGCATACGCTTGCCGATCCACACGGCCCGGTCTGCGGCTGTGGACGCACAGGTTGCGTGGAAGCGATTGCTTCTGGTCGCGGCATTGCAGCGGCAGCGCAGGGTGAACTCATGGGCGCGGATGCGAAAACCATTTTCACGCGCGCCGGGCAGGGCGACGAACAGGCGCAGCAACTGATTCACCGCTCCGCACGTACGCTTGCAAGGCTGATCGCTGATATTAAAGCCACAACTGATTGCCAGTGTGTAGTGGTCGGTGGCAGCGTTGGTCTGGCAGAAGGGTATCTGGCGTTAGTGGAAACGTATCTGGCGCAGGAGCCAGCGGCATTTCATGTTGATTTACTGGCGGCGCACTACCGCCATGATGCAGGTTTACTTGGGGCTGCGCTGTTGGCCCAGGGAGAAAAATTATGATGATGGGTGAAGTACAGTCATTACCGTCTGCCGGATTACATCCTGCGTTACAGGACGCGTTAACGCTGGCATTAGCTGCCAGACCACAAGAAAAAGCACCGGGTCGTTACGAATTACAGGGCGACAATATCTTTATGAATGTCATGACGTTTAACACTCAATCGCCCGTTGAGAAAAAAGCGGAATTGCACGAGCAATACATTGATATCCAGCTGTTATTAAACGGTGAGGAACGGATTCTGTTTGGCATGGCAGGCACTGCGCGCCAGTGTGAAGAGTTCCACCATGAGGATGATTATCAGCTTTGCAGCACCATTGATAACGAGCAAGCCATCATCTTAAAACCGGGAATGTTCGCCGTGTTTATGCCAGGAGAACCGCATAAACCGGGATGCGTTGTTGGCGAACCTGGTGAGATTAAAAAGGTTGTGGTGAAGGTTAAGGCTGATTTAATGGCTTAAAACTTAGTTCGTTTTAAAGATTCTGCAGACACCGTCTGCAGAATTCGAAACCGCTGAAATTAACGGCGTCTATAGCCTTCCTCTAGCACCGCCTGTGTTCGAACGAGTTCATCCGCGAGTTGTTTCTCATCAGGTAGCTGCATCTTATATTCACTTGCCAGAACGGTGTTAGGCAAACCTGCCAGGGCATAATGTGCTTCTCCGGCTCCTTTCTCTGCACAGAGAACCAGACCGATGGGCGGATTTTCATCCGGTAGCGTCCAGTGCTCTTTGGCATAGTTGAGATACATATTCATTTGTCCGGCATCGCTATAGCTAAATTTGCCCACTTTTAGATCGACGATTAGCAGGCAGCGTAAACGGCGGTGGAAAAACAACAGATCGACCCGAAACCAGTTGTCATCAATGCGTAACCTTCGTTGTCGACCGACAAAGGCAAAATCATCCCCAAGTTCCAGCATGAAATCCATCAGGTGGTTGATCAGCGCCTCCTCAAAATCAGATTCTGAGTATTCATCTTTTAATTCCAGAAATTCGAGCACAAAGGGATCGCGTATCGCCTGCTGCGGAAGAATATGCGTCTCGGCAGGAGCGTGTTGTTGCAGCATGGCTGATTTGTCATATGACAGTAATGTCCGCTCATAAAACTGGGTCGCAATTTGCCGCTCTAGCTGGCGAACAGACCAGCCACAGCGGAGCGTCTCTTTTTCATAAAAGCTGCGGGCGTCAGCGTTTTTAACGGAAAGCAAGCGGACATAAGTGGACCAGGGCAGAGGCAAAGATTTGGCAGACAGTGTCTGCCGAATTTCAATATGTTGATAAAAAAGGTAAAAAAGCCTCATTTGGCGTAAGTTTTTTGCAGAGAACCCACGCTTATACCTTAGACTTAAATCCTTTGATAGCCGCTTGATTAGCTGCGTACCATACGCGGCCCGAGCCTCACCACCTTGTTCAAATTCGACTATCCGTCGGCCAATTTCCCAATACGTCGCGGTCATTAACGCGTTAACACTACGTACCGTTTCCGTCCGGGCACTATCGACCAGGTGAATAATGCCGTCGTGGATTTGCTGATAGCCTGCGGTGGTTTGAAATGAGAGCGATTCCATTATCTTTCCCTTTATATGGAGCTGTGTTGAATAATGGAATCAGCTATACGCCGGGCATCTGCCGGTAACAATCCAGGTGTGCGTATTACATTGGTTTTCTTCAGATTATGCGAGGCGCTTTCCAGAACGAAAGGAGAATTTCAGCGCCGACTCTTTTCTGAGGAGGCGGCGCTGGGACAGAGTTTAAACTTCCAGCCAGTTCATAATGCCGTCAGCCGCTTTACGGCCTTCGGCAATGGCGGTTACCACCAGGTCGGAACCACGGACGATATCGCCACCAGCAAAGATTTTCGGGTTACTGGTCTGGAAGGCGTTTTCGTTACCTTCCGGGGCGATAATGCGGCCTTGCGAATCCAGCTCGACGCTGTGTTTCGCCAGCCATTCCATGCTGTGTGGGCGGAAACCAAACGCCATGATCACCGCATCTGCCGGAACGATATGTTCTGACCCTGCCACGATCTCCGCGCGGCGACGGCCTTTGGCATCGGGTTCGCCCATTTCGGTACGCACCATTTTCACGCCACTGACTTTACCGTTGCCGTTCACTTCAATCCCCAGTGGCTGGACGTTGAATTTGAACTCAACACCTTCTTCCCGCGCGTTTTTCACTTCGCGGCGGGAACCTGGCATGTTCTCTTCATCACGACGATAGGCACAGGTAACGTGCTTTGCCCCCTGGCGTACAGACGTGCGCACGCAGTCCATCGCAGTGTCGCCACCGCCAAGTACCACCACGCGTTTACCTTCCATGCTGACAAACGGTTCGTCGTTGGTTTCACCAAAGCCCATTAACTGTTTGGTGTTGGCGATGAGGAACGGCAGCGCTGCGTACACGCCATCGGCGTCTTCGTTTTCCAGCCCGCCGCGCATTGACTGATAAGTCCCGACGCCAAGGAATACAGCATCGTAATCGTTCAGTAGATCGTCCAGCTGTACGTCACGACCCACTTCGGTATTGAGTTTGAACTCAATGCCCATGCCAGTGAAGATTTCACGGCGGCGCGTCATTACCTCTTTTTCCAGCTTGAAGGCCGGAATACCGAAGGTCAGCAGGCCGCCGATTTCCGGGTGACGGTCGAAGACGACCGCTTTTACGCCGTTGCGCGTCAGGACATCCGCACACGCCAGACCCGCCGGGCCTGCGCCGATAATCGCCACTTTTTTACCGGTCTGTTTCACGCCTGTCAGATCCGGGCGCCAGCCCATTTCGAACGCTTTATCATTGATATAACGCTCAATGTTGCCGATGGTCACCGCGCCAAACTCATCGTTCAGGGTGCAGGAACCTTCGCACAGACGGTCTTGCGGGCAGACACGTCCGCATACTTCCGGCAGCGTGTTGGTCTGATGCGACAGTTCCGCCGCTTCAAAAATACGCCCCTCGTTGGCGAGCTTCAGCCAGTTCGGGATGTAGTTGTGTACCGGGCATTTCCACTCGCAGTATGGGTTGCCGCACGACAGGCAGCGATCAGCCTGCGCTTTGGCCTGGCCTTCGGAAAACGGCTCGTAAATTTCAACAAACTCAATTTTGCGGATCTTTAGCGGTTTCTTTGGCGGATCAACGCGCTGCAGGTCGATAAATTGATAAACATTCTGACTCATTGTTGCTACCCCTTACTGCGCCTGCACGCGCAACTCTGCTGCGCTACGACTACGGTGACCCAGCAGTGCTTTTACATCACTGGACTTCGGTTTAACCAGTGCAAATTTAGTGGCGAAGGTTGACCAGTTCGCCAGAATCTCTTCACCACGCTGGGAACCGGTATGCTGCACATGCTCGGTGATAAGACCACGCAGATGCTCTTCATGGATCGCCAGATCGTCAACGCTTAAGACCTCGACCAGTTCCGGGTTAACGCGTTTGCGGAAATCGCCGCTTTCATCGAGAACGTAAGCGAAGCCGCCGGTCATGCCTGCGCCGAAGTTAACGCCGGTTTTACCCAGAATACAGACAATACCACCCGTCATATATTCACAGCCGTTGTCGCCAATGCCTTCAACCACGGTAATCGCACCCGAGTTACGCACACCGAAACGTTCACCCGCGCGGCCTGCGGCATACAGACGACCACCAGTGGCGCCGTACAGGCAGGTGTTGCCGATAATGCTTGCTTCATGGCTGCGGAAGGCTGAGCCAACCGGAGGACGAATGGCGATTAAGCCGCCCGCCATGCCTTTACCAACATAGTCGTTGGCATCGCCCGTCAGATACAGCTCTACGCCGCCCGCATTCCACACGCCGAAGCTCTGGCCTGCGGTGCCGTTGAAGTACGCTTTGATAGGATCGGCTGCCAGCCCCTGATCGCCGTGCGTCTGGGCGATATAGCCTGAAAGCGACGCGCCGACAGAACGGTCGGTGTTGCGAATATCGAACCAGAAGGTTTTGCTCTGGCGTTCATCCACAAACGGTTTCGCCTGTTGCAGCAACTGCGCATTCAGCAGGCCGTTATCAAACGGCGGGTTGTTTTCGGTGCAGTAGAGCGCCTTACCAGCCTTAGGCTCGGCAGTCTCCAGCAGCTTCGACAGCGCCAGTTTCTGCTGTTTGGCGGTGAAACCGTCCAGCTCTTTCAGCAGGTCGGTGCGACCAATCAGATCCACCAGACGCGTTACGCCCAACTGTGCCATCAGCTCGCGGGTTTCACGGGCGATAAACTCAAAGTAATTCGTCACCTTGAACGGCAGGCCGTGATAGTGATTCTTACGCAGTTTGTCGTCCTGAGTTGCCACACCCGTTGCGCAGTTGTTCAGGTGGCAGATTCGCAGATATTTACAGCCGAGCGCCACCATCGGACCAGTGCCGAAGCCAAAGCTTTCTGCGCCGAGAATCGCCGCTTTGATGATATCAACGCCCGTTTTCAGGCCGCCATCAACCTGCAACCGAATTTTATGACGTAGACCGTTAGCAACCAGCGCCTGCTGGGTTTCCACCAGACCGAGTTCCCACGGGCAGCCTGCATATTTCACCGACGACAGCGGGCTTGCCCCCGTACCGCCGTCATAGCCTGCGATGGTGATTAAATCGGCATAAGCTTTCGCCACGCCAGTCGCGATGGTACCGACGCCCGGTTCGGACACCAGTTTTACGGAGATCATCGCTTTCGGGTTGACCTGCTTGAGGTCGAAAATCAGCTGCGCCAGGTCCTCGATAGAGTAGATATCGTGGTGCGGCGGCGGGGAGATCAGTGTCACGCCCGGCACCGAATAGCGCAGTTTGGCGATGTAAGGCGTGACTTTATCGCCCGGCAACTGACCGCCTTCACCCGGCTTCGCGCCCTGGGCGACTTTAATCTGAATGACGTCGGCATTGACCAGGTACGCCGGAGTAACACCGAATCGACCGGAAGCCACCTGCTTGATGCGCGACACTTTGTTGGTGCCATAGCGGGCAGGGTCTTCACCACCTTCACCGGAGTTCGAGTTACCGCCGATGCTGTTCATCGCTTCTGCCAGCGCTTCGTGGGCTTCCGGGCTTAATGCGCCAATAGACATTGCAGCGGTATCGAAGCGTTTAAACAGTTCGCTTGCCGGTTCAACATCAGCAATGTTGATCGCTTCATCACCCGGCGTAATTGCCAGCAGATCGCGCAGCGTTGTTGCCGGACGCTCATTAACCAGCTTCGCGTATTCCTGATAGTCGCTGTACTCGCCACTCTGGACCGCCTGTTGCAGCGTGCGCACCACGTCCGGGTTGTAGGCGTGGTATTCGCCGCCGTGCACATATTTCAGCAGGCCGCCCTGGCTGATGGGCTTGCGCGCCAGCCAGGCTCGTTTCGACAGATTCAGCAGATCCTGCTGGAAGTCTTCAAAGCTCGCCCCGCCAATGCGGCTAACCGCGCCCTGGAAGCACAGGCCCACTACATCATCGTGCAGACCGACCGCTTCAAACAGTTTCGAGCAGCGGTAAGAGGCGATGGTGGAGATGCCCATTTTGGACATGATTTTGTACAAGCCTTTGTTGATGCCGTTACGGTAGTTCAGCATCACGGTACGATAATTTTTGGCAATCGCCTGAGTGTCTACCAGGCGGCCCAGCGTTTCATAGGCAAGGTACGGATATATAGCCGTCGCGCCGAAGCCCAGCAACACGGCGAAATGGTGCGGATCGCGGGCGCTGGCGGTTTCGACAATGATGTTGGCATCGCAACGCAGACTTTGATCGACCAGACGGGTCTGGATTGCGCCAACCGCCATCGGGGCCGGAACTGGCAGGCGATCTTTGCCGATATTCCGGTCGGAAAGCACCAGCAATACGGTGCCGCTACGTACCATTTTTTCGGCTTTGTCGCACAGCTCTTTGACCGTCGCTTCGAGCGTGGTTTTAGTAACGTCAAAGGTGATATCCAGCGTATCTGCGCGGTAGTGCTCCTCTTTCATCGTCGTGAGCTGTTTGAAATCGGAGTAGAGCAGAATCGGCGATTTAAAGCTTAAACGGTGCGCCTGGCCTTCTGCTTCGCAGAAGACGTTCATTTCACGACCGATGCTGGTGGCGAGCGACATAACATGCGCTTCACGCAGCGGGTCGATTGGCGGGTTGGTTACCTGCGCAAACTGCTGACGGAAATAGTCGTAAATAATGCGCGGTTGACTGGAGAGCACGGCGAATGGAGTGTCGTCGCCCATCGAACCGACCGCCTCCTGGCCGTTTTCGCCCAGCACACGGATTACAGAGTCCAGCTCTTCCGCGCTGTAGTTAAACTGTTTCTGGTAGCTGGCAAGCGTGTCGTCGTCCAGTTCGCGGCTACCCACTTCTTCATCGGGCAGATCTTCAAACGGTACCAGACGGCGGACGTTTTTCTCCATCCACTCTTTATATGGATGGCGGCTTTTCAGATCGTCATCGGTTTCTGCCGAGTGCAGAATGCGCCCACTGCGAGTGTCGATTACCATCAGTTCGCCTGGCCCGACGCGGCCTTTTTCGACCACTTCGTCAGGCTGATAATCCCAGATACCGACTTCAGAGGCGCAGGTGATGAGCTTATCTTTGGTGATGACATAGCGCGCCGGACGCAGACCGTTACGGTCAAGGTTACAGGCGGCAAAACGACCGTCAGACATCACGATGCCCGCCGGGCCATCCCACGGCTCCATATGCATGGAGTTAAAGTCAAAGAAGGCACGCAGTTCCGGGTCCATATCCGGGTTGTTCTGCCAGGCGGGTGGTACTAACAGACGCATAGCGCGGATGATATCCATCCCGCCAGCCAGCAACAGTTCCAGCATGTTATCCATTGAGCTGGAGTCGGAACCGGTTTCGTTGACGAACGGCGCGGCGTCGTGCAGGTCAGGGATCAGTGGCGTCTGGAATTTATAGGTACGGGCGCGCGCCCATTGGCGGTTACCGGTAATGGTGTTGATCTCGCCGTTATGCGCCAGATAGCGGAACGGCTGCGCCAGCGGCCAGCGCGGTACGGTGTTAGTGGAGAAGCGCTGGTGGAACAGGCAAATGGCAGATTCCAGACGCAGGTCCGCAAGATCCAGATAAAAGCGCGGCAGATCTGCCGGCATACACAGACCTTTATAGATGTTCACCAGATTCGACAGGCTACAGACGTAGAAGTCTTTGTCGGCTTCGAGACGCTTTTCAATGCGGCGGCGGGCGATAAACAGACGGCGCTCCATATCACGCGGACGCCAGCCAGCCGGAGCGTTAACGAAAATTTGCTCAATGCGCGGCAGAGAAGAGAGGGCGATTTCACCCAGCACGCCTTCGTTAGTGAGGACATCACGCCAGCCCACAATCGACAAGGTTTCGCGTTGCAGCTCTTCTTCAACGATGCGGCGTGCGGCAGCGGCGAGTTCAGGATCTTTATTCAGGAAGAGCATCCCGACGGCGTAGTTTTTTGCTAAACGCCAGCCGCGCTCCTGCGCAACGATGCGAAAAAAGCGATCCGGTTTTTGTAATAGCAGGCCGCAACCGTCACCGGTTTTACCATCGGCGAGAATCGCACCACGGTGCTGCATTCGGGCCAGTGCGTGTATTGCAGTACGCACTACCTTGTGGCTAGGTTCGCCTTCTATGTGGGCGATCAGGCCGAAACCACAGTTATCCTTCTCAAGGGATTTATCGTACAACATATCAGTGAACCTCCCCAGGCTCTGCGGGAACCCCACTTCCGAACCGCTACGCACGGGCACAGAAAGAGCGTGGCGACGGGGTTTGCGTGTCATACGCGCGCCTCGCATTCGCCCCCTTGTTGTCCTTTTCGCATCGGTTAATACGGTGAAGAGGGGATCTCAATTACTGCATAAATATGATGAGCAGGCTGCTCATCCAGAAAGCTTCCAGCGGATTTCCAACTTATCGGGAAAGCTGATACAGGTCAAATGGCAAGCTTATTGGTACAAAAATGTGCCTTAGCGCAAAACTCTTTATTAATTAGCTGAAATTAAAATAGATTTTCTATTTAAGGCTAAAGAGGACGTCGTTAGAGAAACAGCCAATTCCTGACTGTCATTAAGGCGTGTTAACCCTTATCCTGTCTTGAACTGACGAGAAAACTAGCATTTTATACTGCCTTAATTGGTAATGACGTTTCATGCTACTGTTTTTGCCTAAAATCCATAAGGAGATAAAAAAATCTGACACAAGATAAGCAAAAGTGATTTATGTGATTATGCATGAAATTTCGGTAATTTTGATTGATTATGCAGTTGATAAAAGCAAGCCGGGGCGATTGATCCAGGTCATCGCCGAATTGAGCTAAAAATGGCAGGCTTTGGCCTCTTTTCAAGGCGCGGTCTATCAGATTATGCAGTTACAGAAATTAGTCAATATGTTTGGTGGTGATCTCACCCGTCGCTATGGGCAAAAGGTGCATAAGCTGACGCTGCACGGCGGTTTTAGCTGCCCTAACCGTGACGGTACCATCGGGCGTGGCGGCTGCACATTCTGTAATGTTGCCTCGTTTGCCGATGAAGCGCAGCAACATCGTTCCATTGCCGAGCAACTGGCGCACCAGGCGAATTTAGTTAACCGCGCGAAACGCTATCTGGCTTACTTTCAGGCGTATACCAGCACCTTTGCGGAAGTTCAGGTGCTGCGTTCTATGTATCAACAGGCGGTAAGCCAGGCCAATATCGTTGGTTTGTGTGTTGGTACGCGCCCGGACTGCGTGCCAGATGCGGTGCTTGATCTGCTTTGTGAATATAAAGACCAGGGCTATGAAGTGTGGCTGGAACTGGGGCTGCAAACCGCACACGACAAAACGCTGCATCGCATCAATCGCGGCCATGATTTTGCCTGTTATCAGCGTACAACCCAGCAGGCACGTCAGCGCGGTCTGAAGGTGTGTTCTCACTTAATTGTCGGACTGCCTGGCGAAGGGCAGGCTGAATGTTTGCAAACGCTGGAGCGAGTGGTTGAAACCGGCGTGGACGGTATAAAGCTGCATCCGCTGCATATTGTAAAAGGCAGCATTATGGCGAAAGCCTGGGAAGCGGGGCGTTTGAACGGTATCGAACTGGAAGATTACACGCTCACTGCCGGAGAAATGATTCGCCATACGCCGCCGGAAGTGATCTACCACCGCATTTCCGCCAGCGCCCGTCGCCCGACGCTACTTGCACCGCTATGGTGTGAAAATCGCTGGACGGGTATGGTTGAGTTGGGTCGCTATCTTACTGAACATGGCGTACAGGGATCGGCGCTGGGACGTCCGTGGCTACCTCCAACGGCGTAGGCCATTGAGGGGAATTCCGCATTTCTCACACAATTTATAACGTAACTGTCAGAATTGGGTATTATTGGGGCAGGTTGTCGTGAAGGAATCCCCTAATGAAGCAAATTCGTCTGCTGGCGCAGTACTATGTTGACCTGATGATGAAGTTAGGTCTGGTGCGCTTCTCAATGTTGCTGGCGCTGGCCCTCGTCGTTCTTGCCATTGTGGTACAAATGGCGGTAACCATGGTGCTGCATGGTCAGGTCGAAAGCATTGATGTTATCCGCTCTATTTTCTTTGGTTTGTTGATTACGCCATGGGCGGTCTACTTTCTTTCGGTAGTCGTTGAGCAACTCGAGGAGTCACGGCAACGCCTGTCACGTCTGGTACAAAAGCTGGAGGAGATGCGCGAGCGCGATCTAAGCCTCAACGTTCAGTTAAAAGATAATATTGCCCAGCTAAATCAGGAAATCGCCGTTCGTGAAAAAGCAGAAGCAGAACTGCAGGAAACCTTCGGTCAGCTGAAAATTGAAATCAAAGAGCGCGAAGAGACGCAAATTCAACTCGAACAACAATCTTCGTTCTTACGTTCCTTCCTTGATGCTTCACCCGATCTGGTTTTTTACCGTAACGAAGATAAAGAGTTTTCCGGCTGTAACCGTGCGATGGAACTGCTGACCGGGAAAAGCGAAAAACAGTTGGTGCATTTGAAACCTGCGGACGTTTACTCGCCGGAAGCCGCAGCGAAAGTCATTGAAACCGACGAGAAGGTGTTCCGTCATAATGTGTCACTGACCTATGAACAGTGGCTGGATTATCCGGATGGACGCAAAGCCTGCTTTGAAATCCGTAAAGTGCCGTACTACGACCGCGTGGGTAAACGCCACGGCTTGATGGGGTTCGGCCGCGACATTACCGAGCGTAAGCGTTATCAGGATGCGCTAGAACGCGCCAGCCGCGACAAAACAACCTTTATCTCCACCATCAGTCATGAGTTGCGTACGCCGCTGAACGGTATCGTCGGCTTAAGCCGAATTCTGCTGGATACAGAGCTCACCGCCGAGCAGGAAAAATATCTCAAAACTATCCATGTTTCCGCCATCACTTTGGGGAATATCTTCAACGATATTATTGATATGGATAAGATGGAGCGACGTAAAGTTCAGCTCGATAACCAGCCGGTTGATTTCACCAGCTTCCTGGCCGATCTGGAAAACCTCTCCGCACTGCAGGCGCAACAAAAAGGCTTGCGCTTTGTTCTTGAACCAACACTGCCGCTGCCGCATCAGGTGATTACCGACGGGACTCGCTTACGCCAGATCCTGTGGAACTTAATCAGTAACGCTGTGAAATTTACCCAGAAGGGCCAGGTGACTGTTCGCGTACGTTATGACGAAGGCGACATGCTGCATTTTGAAGTGGAAGACTCCGGCATCGGTATTCCACAGAATGAACTGGATAAAATTTTCGCCATGTATTATCAGGTGAAAGACAGCCACGGTGGCAAACCTGCAACCGGTACGGGTATTGGCCTGGCGGTTTCTCGTCGACTGGCGAAAAATATGGGCGGTGATATCACTGTCACCAGCGAACAAGGTAAAGGCTCTACCTTTACCCTGACGATCCACGCGCCGTCGGTGGCGGAAGAAGTGGATGATGCGTTTGACGAAGATGATATGCCTTTACCGGCGCTGAATGTGCTGTTGGTAGAGGACATTGAGCTGAACGTCATCGTTGCCCGTTCGGTGCTGGAAAAACTGGGCAACAGCGTTGATGTGGCGATGTCTGGTAAGGCAGCACTGGAGATGTTTAAGCCGGGCGAATACGACCTTGTATTGCTGGATATTCAGTTACCAGATATGACCGGGCTGGATATATCACGAGAACTGACGAAGCGTTATCCGCGTGAAGATTTACCACCGCTGGTGGCCTTAACCGCCAACGTGCTGAAAGATAAACAAGAGTACCTCAATGCTGGAATGGATGATGTGCTGAGTAAGCCGCTTTCTGTTCCGGCACTAACCGCGATGATCAAGAAATTCTGGGATACCCAGGATGATGAGGAGAGCACGGTGACGACAGAAGAGAGTGGTAAATCAGAAGCATTGCTCGATATTCCCATGCTGGAACAGTATCTCGAACTTGTAGGACCGAAGTTGATTACCGACGGGTTGGCCGTGTTTGAGAAGATGATGCCGGGCTATGTCAGCGTACTGGAGTCGAACCTGACGGCACAGGACAAAAAAGGCATCGTTGAGGAAGGACATAAAATTAAAGGCGCAGCGGGTTCTGTGGGGTTACGCCATTTACAACAGCTGGGTCAGCAAATTCAGTCTCCCGATCTTCCTGCATGGGAAGATAATGTTGGTGAATGGATTGAAGAGATGAAAGAAGAGTGGCGTCACGACGTAGAAGTGCTGAAAGCGTGGGTGGCAAAAGCCGCTAAAAAATGACCCCGGCTAAACCGGGGTGCGCGAATACTGCGCCAACACCAGGGAAATCTTGGCTGCGCCGTAATTTTTTATGATAAGTAACAAAGGCACAGCACTGTTTTTCAGGCCGCATGCAGTTAAGATAGCAAATCTTAAATGATTTGTTACATGAATCAGTTAAATGTGTGATGCGTAGCGTTTTTATTAAAAAAATTAATGTGTTTCAGTCAATTGGGAAAGGATGATCACAATGAAGAAAATTGGCGTAGTTCTGAGCGGATGCGGCGTCTATGACGGTTCTGAAATTCATGAAGCGGTATTGACGTTATTAGCGATATCTCGCAGCGGCGCGCAGGCAGTTTGTTTTGCTCCAGATAAGCAGCAGGTTGATGTCATTAACCATTTAACCGGTGAAGCAATGGCGGAAACGCGCAATGTGTTGATTGAAGCGGCGCGTATTACGCGTGGTGAGATCCGCCCTCTGGCACAGGCTGATGCCGCCGAACTGGATGCGTTAATTGTGCCGGGTGGATTTGGCGCGGCAAAGAATTTGAGTGATTTTGCCAGTCTTGGCAGTGAATGCAGCGTGGACCGTGAGTTAAAGGCGCTGGCGCTGGCAATGCATCAGGCCGGAAAACCGCTTGGCTTTATGTGCATTGCCCCGGCAATGTTGCCGAAAATCTTCAATTTCCCGCTGCGTTTGACTATCGGTACTGATATCGATACCGCAGAAGTGCTGGAAGATATGGGCGCGGAGCATGTGCCATGTCCGGTAGATGATATTGTCGTTGATGAAGACAATAAGATTGTTACCACACCTGCGTATATGTTGGCACAGAACATTGCGGAAGCAGCAAGTGGTATTGATAAGCTGGTTTCCCGCGTACTGGTTCTGGCGGAATGAGCAAACGCCGCGTAACGGCGTTCGGTTTCGTTCGCCGTTTCATTCTGCGGTTATCGATTGTCCTCTTTGTGCTCTGGGGCGGGGGTATAGCGCTGTTTAGTATAGCGCCAGTCCCGTTCTCTGCGGTGATGGCCGAGCGTCAGCTAAGTGCCTGGCTGCACGGTAACTTTCGTTACGTGGCGCATTCTGACTGGGTCAGTATGGATCAAATCTCGCCGTGGATGGGGCTGGCGGTGATTGCCGCAGAAGATCAGAAATTTCCCGAGCACTGGGGTTTTGATGTCGCTTCCATTGAGAAAGCCCTGGCGCACAACGAGCGCAATGAAAACCGCATTCGCGGCGCATCAACAATTTCGCAGCAGACAGCTAAAAATCTCTTTTTGTGGGATGGGCGAAGCTGGGTAAGAAAAGGGCTGGAAGCCGGATTAACACTGGGGATAGAAACGGTCTGGAGCAAAAAGCGCATCCTGGCGGTTTACCTGAATGTCGCCGAATTTGGCGACGGTGTGTTTGGCGTCGAGGCTGCGGCACAGCGTTATTTCCATAAATCCGCCAGCAAACTTACCCGTTCGGAAGCAGCGTTACTGGCGGCTGTATTACCCAATCCACTTCGTTTCAAAGTTACTGCACCTTCGGGCTACGTGCGTAGCCGTCAGGCGTGGATTTTGCAGCAAATGCATCAGTTAGGCGGTGAGTCGTTTTTGCAACAACACCAGCTGTATTAGGCTTCGCGCGAGGTGAGGGAGAGCTTTTTGCTTTCACTCGGTTGCGCCTCTTTTTGCAGAGCAACAGCTAACGCTGGTTGAGTGATAAAACGTCGCCACAACCGCTCTTGCTTACGCAGACAACACCACTTCGACCAGGTCGCCAATGGAATCAACGTGCTTTCACCAATGTTGTCACAGACGACAGGGATAATTTCTGACTCACTGATGCGGTGGCAGAGGACATTCTGCGGCTTCAGTGACATCGTCACGATGTGGTTATTCTGCAAATAACGCTTTAACTGTTTCAATAACTGACGCAGTTGCGCGATATCTTCTTCGTAATGGCATTGTTTAGCAAATTCGCTCAGTGTAATAGACGGTTTGCCATCAAAATCGGCAATCACATCGTAGACATAACCGGTTCCGCAATCAGTCTCAACCGTACCGTGATAGCGCGGAATACCGCTCCAGTCTTTCAAACGACGACCAAGATGTGCATAGTACTTTAACTCACGGCGGATCTCTTTATCACCACCGTCGCCACGGTGGTAGACAATTTTAATACAGCGTTGGGCATCTTCCGGATGCGCATAACATTTTCGATGTCTTCCGGTGCCCAGGGGACTTTGTTCAGATAAGCGAATCATGCCATCTCCTGGAGGTATTTTCTGACCGTCTCCAGTATGAGGGCTTAACTTAAACAAAACCTAAACAAGCTTTTTTAAGGTTTTCTTAAGGTTTTATACTTACAGAAAAGCGCACGAAATGTACAATTTGCGAGAAATTGGGATATTTGGGGGTTGTACTTTTTTCGTACGTTAGGGCGGAAGGGGCGTGTCTGGGGGAATTAAGTGTCGGAATGACGAAGATTAATCTTCGTCAAAACCTGAGTTAAAGAGGGCGATGACGGCGGCCAGCGCCTCAACTTCCTGCGGACCGGTCGCTTCGACTTCAATCTGTCGTCCTTTGGCAGAATCCAGCATCAACAGCGCAATAACGCTGTTGGCTTCAGCCTCGGTGCCTTCGTCATTACGTAAAAGCACTTCGGCGTCAAAACCCTGCATTAATTCAAACAGTTTCATAGCAGGCCGGGCATGCATGCCCAGCTTGTTAGTGATTTCGACAGTTTGTTTGACGGTCATGGTTTACGTTTTTCCAGCGTGCGATGGCGTGACTGGACGTTTTTACCGCGTGAGCGGAAGTAGTCAGCCAACTGTTCTGCAATATACACCGAACGGTGTTTCCCGCCAGTACAACCAATGGCGACCGTCAGGTAGCTACGGTTGTTGGTTTCCAGCATAGGTAACCATAGCTCAAGATAGCTACGCGTCTGGTAGATAAAATTGTGTACTTCTGTGTGCCTATCGAGGAATGCGGCGACAGGTTTATCAAGGCCCGTCATCGGACGCAGTTTCGGATCCCAGTGTGGGTTCGGCAGGAAACGTACGTCAAAGACGTAATCCGCGTCGATAGGAATACCGTGTTTGAAGCCGAAAGATTCAAAGACCATTGTCAGTTCACGCTCGCGTTTACCCAGCAGGCGGGTACGCAGCATTTCTGCCAGTTCATGAACGGACATTTCAGACGTATCGACAATCAGATCCGCCCGTGAACGCAGCGGTTCCAGCAGATCGCTTTCTTTGTCGATAGCACTTTCCAGCGACAGGTTTTTGCTGGAAAGCGGATGCAGGCGGCGCGTATCGCTGTAACGACGAATCAGCGTGTTACGATCGGCATCGAGAAACAGGAGTTGCGGTGAGAAAGCATCAGGCAGATTGCTCATCGCCTGTTCGAATATTTCTGGCGACTCTGGCATATTGCGGACATCAATGCTGACGGCGGCAGAAATCTCGCGATCGGCCAGAGTCCGAGCCAGATCGGGTAACAGCACTACGGGAAGGTTATCCACGCAGTAAAAACCCATATCTTCCAGCGCCCGCAGGGCGACAGATTTGCCTGACCCTGAACGTCCGCTGACGATCATCAGTACCATGTACTGTTTCTCCTCACAACGTCTAAAAGAGACATTACAGAATAACTACGTTTCATCCGGAGTACCTTCGGTATCCGTAATGATTTGATACAGCTCTTCATCGCTCTGGGCTGCACGTAAACGGCGGCAGATAGTTTTGTCCGCCAGACGTTTCGCGACCAGCGAAAGAGTGTGCAGGTGCGTTTTGGTTTGGTCTGCGGGTACCAACAGGGCAAAAAGTAAGTCTACCGGCTGGTTATCGATGGCATCAAAAGCAATGGGTGTTTCTAGCTGAACGAAAACGCCAACCGCGCGTAGGGTATCTTCTT
Organism: Escherichia sp. E2562; assembly: GCF_005781075.1. Taxonomy (NCBI): domain Bacteria; kingdom Pseudomonadati; phylum Pseudomonadota; class Gammaproteobacteria; order Enterobacterales; family Enterobacteriaceae; genus Escherichia; species Escherichia sp. E2562. The sequence goes on from NZ_VATM01000019.1 coordinate 71,698, forward strand.
CCAGTTTGCCGTGCGGAATGGCAATGCCATTACCAATACCGGTACTGCCCATTTTTTCCCGCGTCAGAATAGCTTCAAAAACCACCTGCGGTGGCAGGCTAAGTTGTTTTGCCGCCAGTTCGCTGATGATTTCCAGGGCGCGTTTTTTGCTCTGACAGTGGACGCGGCTTCGCGTACATTCCCTGTTAAGAACACTGCTAAGCTGTAGAGTTGTATCATTATTTGTCATAATTTCACCTAAGAATCTGCCCACTCAAACAGTGGGGCAGATTCGGAGCATTAACCGTACAAATGGCCTGTTGTGCCATACAACAGGCCGCCATGCACTTGCTAATTGCCCGGACAATTAGTGTTGTTTCAATTTATCTTTATGCTTGGTTAGCTGACGTGCCAACTTATCAATTAAGCCATCAATGGCGGCGTACATGTCCTGACCTTCCGCGCTGGCATGAATTTCGCCACCGTTAACATGCAGTGTTGCATCTGAGGTGTGGGTGACTTTCTCCACTTTCAGAACAACATAAACCTGGTTGATTCGGTCAAAATATTGCTCAAGTTTGGCAAACTTTGAGGTGACAAATTCGCGCAGGGCCTCGGTGATCTCGACGTTATTTCCGGTAATGTTGAGCTGCATAGTGTCTTCCTTATCGGTTGGGTCAAACGAGCTGTTTACGCTGGTTTGACGGCGGAATGGATAAAGACTCTCGGTACTTCGCAACAGTACGGCGTGCCACCATGATACCTTGTTCTGACAACAAAGAGGTTAACTTGCTGTCGCTCAACGGTTTCGCTGGGTTTTCCGCCGCGATTAATTTCTTCACCAGTGCACGAATCGCCGTGGAAGAGGCTTCGCCACCCCCTTCGGTATTGACGTGACTGGAAAAGAAATACTTCAGTTCAAAAATGCCTCGTGGACTATGCAGGTACTTTTGCGTGGTCACGCGAGATATCGTCGATTCATGCATCTCGACGGCCTGGGCGATATCAGCCAGCACCATCGGTTTCATATATTCTTCGCCTTGCTCAAAGAAGGCTTGCTGTTGTTCAACAATACAGCGACTGACGCGCAGCAGCGTATCGTTACGGCTTTCCAGACTCTTAATCAACCATTTAGCATCCTGCAGATTACTGCGGATAAACTGACTGTCGCCATCGTTACGTGCGTTATTGCACATTGAGGCGTAATGCTGGTTGATTTGCAGACGTGGAATACTGTCGCTGTTCAGTTCAACCGTCCACTGGCCGTTATGCTTACGCACCAGCACATCAGGGATGACATATTCCGGTTCACCGGTCTGGATCGACTGGCCGGGGCGTGGATCGAGTGACTGGATCAGATTGACGGCTTCTTTCAGCACATCTTCTTTCAGACGCGTGACGCGCATTAATGAGCGAAAGTCGTGATTGGCCAGCAGATCGAGATGATCGCTAATGATCAGTCGAGCTTCTTCCAGCCACGGCGTGGTTTTATCGAATTGGGAAAGTTGGATCAGCAGACAGTCACGCAGATCTTTCGCCGCCACACCGACCGGATCAAAACGCTGGATGCGTTTCAGGACTGCTTCAACTTCATCGATGTCGATCTCTTCATCGCCCATACTTTCGAGAATATCTTCCAGCGGGACGGTCAGATAACCGGTGTCATCAACGGCATCGACTATGGAGGTGGCGATAGCGCGGTCAGTGTCGGAAAACGGTGTCAGCTCGACCTGCCACATCAGATAATCCTGCAAGGTCTGCGTCGTTTCGCCCTGATAGACCGGCAGCTCATCGTCGATGTAGTCACCGCTGGTGCCTGATGGCGTACCGGCGGTGTAGATGGTATCCCAACTGGCATCGAGCGGCAGCTCTTCCGGCATCTCTTTTTGTTCGAGTGCGTCAGCGGTATCCAGCGTTTCGCTGTCTGGCGTTTCGTGAGTGTCGATTTCATCATGAGTGTCGATTTGCTCAAGCAATGGATTACTTTCCAGCGCCTGCTGTAGCTCCTGCTGAAGCTCCAGCGTGGACAACTGCAACAGACGAATCGCCTGTTGTAGCTGAGGCGTCATCGCCAGTTGTTGGCTAAGCCTGAGTTGCAAACCTTGCTTCATGTTCAGAATCGTACTCTCCTGCTAAAACGTCGCAAACTTCTACCCTATCAGAGTCTGAAGTCTTCCCCAAGGTATACACGCTTAACATGTTCATCTTGTAAGATTTCTGTCGGCGTGCCATGAGCGATTAAATGCCCCTGGCTGACGATATAAGCGCGTTCACAAACAGCCAGCGTTTCACGCACGTTATGGTCGGTGATAAGCACGCCCAGGCCGCTGTCGCGCAGGTGTTCAATGATACGTTTGATGTCGATAACCGAGATCGGGTCAACCCCGGCAAATGGTTCATCGAGGAGGATAAATTTCGGATTCGCAGCCAGTGCGCGCGCAATTTCTACACGACGGCGTTCACCACCGGAGAGCGATTGCCCCATGCTGTCGCGTAAATGCTCAATGTGGAACTCTTCCATCAGCTCGTTCGCGCGATCTTCACGCTGTTCAGCGGATAAGTCGTCACGAATTTGCAGTACCGCCATCAGGTTATCGTAAACGCTGAGGCGACGGAAAATAGAGGCTTCCTGCGGCAAATAGCCGATACCGCGACGCGCACGCGCATGCAGCGGCAGAAGGCTGATATCGTCGTCATCAATAATAATGTTGCCCGCATCGCGCGGCACAATGCCAACGACCATGTAGAAAGTGGTCGTCTTACCGGCACCGTTAGGCCCCAGCAGACCGACAATCTCCCCGGAGTTGACGGTCAGGCTGACGTCTTCCACCACGCGGCGGCCTTTATAGGCTTTTGCAAGGTTCTTTGCAGTTAAAGTTGCCATAACGAATTAATTACCCTTCTTCTGCGCCGGGGTCTGGCCTTTGTTGTTTTTGTCCTGCAACTGTGACGGCACCAGAACGGTGGTCACACGCTTACCTTTGTCACTGAAAGCCTGCATTTTCTGCTCTTTCACCAGGTAAGTGATTTTATCGCCCTTAATATTGCTATCGACCTGCTGCAGATAAGCATTACCCGTCAGAACGACAAAATCTTTTGCCAGTTCGTAATGCATCTGGGAAGCATGGCCTTCGACTGGCTTACCGTTATCCTGCATTTGATAGAAGGTGGCCGGGTTACCGTAACCGTCGATCACTTCCTTGCCTTGTTCACCACCCGGACGGGTGACGACCACTTTATCGGCATTAATTTTAATGGTGCCTTGAGTCACAACGACATTACCGGTAAAGGTAACCACGTTGCCTTGCATATCAAGAGATTGCTGGTCCGACTCAATGTGGATCGGTTGGTCAGTATCTCCGGTAACGGCAAATGCCGGAATGCTGGCGGCCAGAAGTGAGCTGGCAAGCACAAGATTAAGGCTGAGTTTGTTTGTTTTGAATTTCATAGGATGTTCTAACCTTTTCAATCAGCTCGGCATTCTTGCTGCGTAAGTTGCCGCGCATTTTCAGACCGCTGGAGTTAAATGTTGTTCCGTATAACGTGACGAGGTCTTCAGAGGTAACATCCTGCGTCACCAGATTGATCTGCGCGTTATCCGTCGTGATTCTGCGAAGTTGAGAGTCCGGCACGAGTGCGTTGACTTCAACGTGTCCATATAAATAGAGCATCCGGTCATTGGTTAGCTTGGCTTTATCTGCTTTAACCGACCATGTCGGGATTTTATCCTTATCAAACGTGGTAAGTACGGGTTGCGTAAACCACGAAACGGCCTGATCGGAATAATATTCAACGTGTTGAGCAATCAATCGATAGCTTAGGGCTCCTTCTGGGTTATAGACGAGCGTGTCCGTATGCTCGCTTTTATAGGTGGGATCATTGTTGTTGACGACCACCTGGGCGGTATCGTCTTTCTCGGTCATGTTAACGCCGATCATCACCAGTACCGCCAGTGATAGCACAATGATAACCCAACGTCTGGCTTTACTCATATCGATTGCCCTTTGGCTTCATCCAGTTTGCCCTGCGCCAGAAGTAATAAGTCGCAAACTTCACGAACCGCGCCACGACCGCCAGCAATGCGCGTCACGTAATCAGCGCGCGGAATCAATAGCGGATGCGCATCGGCTACGGCCACGCTTAAGCCCACTTTTTCCATCACTGGCCAGTCGATAAGATCATCACCAACGTAAGCCACGTTTTCTGGCGCAATCGCCAGTTTTTCCAGCAGATCGCCAAAGGCGATAAGCTTGTTTGATTGCCCCTGATACAGATGGGTGATCCCTAACGTTGCACACCGATCTTCTACCAGTTTAGCCTTTCGTCCAGTAATGATGGCGACTTCAATATCAGAGGTGAGCGCACAGCGGATACCGTAACCGTCACGAACATTGAACGCTTTCAGCTCTTCGCCATTGTTACCCATATAAATCAGACCATCTGACAATACGCCATCAACGTCGAGGATCAGCAGACGAATGTTCTCTGCTTTTGCCATCACATTGGCGCTAACAGGGCCGTAACAGGTCGCAAGCGACGCACCTGCTTTACTCATTGTTGTTTATCCTTGAATCTTTACACTACGCCAGCACGCAATAAATCGTGCATATGTAACACACCGAGTAAGTGGTCGCCATCGGCAACCATTACGGAAGTGATATGGCGGGACTGCATTAAGTTCAGCGCCTCAACGGCCAGAATGCCAGGACGTACACGAATTCCCCCTGGCGTCATCACATCGGCAATACCTAACTGACGGACATCCACGCCCATATCGAAGACACGGCGTAAATCACCGTCGGTAAAGATGCCTTCAATCATCATATTGTCATCGCAAATGACGGTCATACCAAGATTTTTGCGGGTGACTTCCAGCAGCGCATCGCGCAGGCTGGCCGTTTTCTTGACATGCGGGATCTCGTCGCCCGTATGCATAATATCGCTGACGCGAAGCAGAAGTTTACGACCAAGTGCGCCGCCTGGATGCGAAAGTGCAAAATCTTCGGCGGTAAAGCCGCGCGCTTTCAACAAGGCGACGGCGAGCGCATCTCCCATGACCAGCGTCGCGGTAGTACTGCTGGTTGGTGCCAGCCCTAACGGACAAGCTTCTTTTGCTACTTTAACACACAGATGCACGTCTGCTGCGCGTGCCATGCTGCTCTCCGGACGACCGGTGATGCAAATTAACGGTACATGCAGGCGTTTGAGTACCGGGATTAAGGCCGTGATTTCGCTGGATTCACCTGAGTTAGAAATCGCAATGACCACGTCCTGCGGGGTGACCATGCCTAAATCGCCATGTGCGGCCTCACCGGGATGGACGAAAAATGACGGAGTACCGGTGCTTGCAAAGGTTGCTGCCATTTTGCGCCCAATGTGTCCCGATTTACCCATTCCCATGACCACGACTTTACCTTTACACCAGAACATCTTTTCACAGGCGAGCGTGAAATTCTGATTGATGTATTGATCAAGCTCTGCCAGGCATTCACGTTCAATCGCCAGGACTTCTTTACCTGCTTGCTGAAAGTCAAAACCCGGTTGCAACTCTACGTGCGACATAATGCGTTTCCAGTTATTCAACGAGTATTGGCGATAACCAGTACAACATCGCCAGCCATACGACAAATCCGCCTGTTAATAATACCCCAACACCACGGCCAGATTGCCGGGAGCGTCGCCAACATAGCAACGCAAAAATAATACTGACCAACAGCATCACGCTGCAGTCACGGCTGTACGCCAGTGGGTTAACCTCCCCGGGCGTTATCAGCGCGGGTAAACCCAGCACGATGACAATATTAAAAATGTTTGCGCCAATGATATTACCGACAGCAATGTCGTTTTCACCTTTGCGAAAACCTGCTATCGCGGTTGCCAGTTCCGGCAGACTAGTGCCGATAGCGATTGCCGTCAGGCCAATAGTCAACTCGCTGATGGCAAAGTAATTCGCCAGTACGGTGGCGTTGTCAATCACCATCCGCGTTGCTACCGGCATGATAATCAATGCAATGCCGAGCCATAAAAACGCGACAGGTAAACCGCCTTCGCGCGGTAGCTCTGCAAGCTGTTCTCTGGTCAGGCTGTCAGTCCCCTGACGTTCTGCCTGACGTGCAAGTTTAACAATGAACAGCAGCCATAGCACAGCCAGAAAGAGGAGAAAGATACCATCGCTGCGACCAAGTTGTCCGTCATAGAGTACGGAACCGGCCACCACACTGACTAATAACATTAATGGTAATTCACGGCGCAGAACATCGGAATGTACGGTAAAAGGGCGCACCAGCGCAGCCAGACCGAGGATCAGTAAAATATTGATTATGTTTGAGCCGAGTGCTGTGCCGACGGCTAAATCTCGTTGTTCATGCAGCGACGCGGCAAGCGAAACGATTATTTCTGGAAGTGACGTACCAATACTGACCACCGTCATGCCGATGATCAGCGGCGGGATGCCAAAAGTGCGGCAAAGAATAGAGGCGGCAAATACCAGACGGTCGGCACTGTAAACGACCAAAAGTAAACCAACAATTAACAGTGCCGTAGCTAAAAGCATCTAACGTCCTTTCTTCAGGTATACTCGCCGGTCCGCTGAAGATTTTCAGAAAGCCGTAATGAATTCTTAATTTTGACTTTATGCGGCTAAAAAGTAAAACAAATGCCAGCTTTCGCTAACCGCGGCGGGTAATATTCTGTAAATATGTTGGGTTCAAGGTTAAATTGAGCGCCATGCTTAGAAAATCAACGCAAGACAAAGGGTGAATTATGGAGCAGTCTGTGGCGAATTTAGTCGATATGCGCGATGTCAGTTTTACGCGTGGCAATCGCTGCATCTTCGATAATATTTCCCTGACCGTGCCGCGAGGGAAGATCACGGCGATTATGGGGCCATCAGGCATCGGTAAAACGACGCTACTCCGTCTGATTGGTGGGCAAATCGCGCCAGATCACGGTGAGATCCTTTTTGATGGTGAGAATATTCCGGCGATGTCTCGTTCGCGCCTGTATACCGTGCGTAAACGGATGAGCATGTTGTTTCAGTCTGGAGCGCTGTTCACCGATATGAACGTTTTTGACAACGTCGCCTATCCACTGCGCGAGCATACCCACCTTCCCGTACCGTTGCTGCATAGCACGGTGATGATGAAGCTGGAAGCCGTGGGGCTGCGCGGAGCGGCCAAACTTATGCCATCGGAGCTTTCAGGCGGGATGGCGCGTCGTGCGGCGCTGGCGCGTGCAATTGCGCTGGAGCCGGATCTCATCATGTTTGATGAGCCGTTTGTTGGGCAAGATCCCATCACTATGGGCGTCCTGGTGAAGCTGATTTCCGAGCTGAACAGCGCGCTGGGCGTAACCTGTGTGGTGGTTTCTCACGATGTGCCGGAAGTTTTAAGTATCGCTGATCACGCCTGGATCCTGGCAGACAAAAAGATTGTCGCTCACGGTAGCGCCCAGGCGTTGCAGGCGAATCCTGATCCTCGCGTACGTCAGTTTCTGGACGGGATTGCTGACGGACCAGTTCCGTTCCGCTATCCTGCCGGCGATTATCACGCTGATCTTTTACCAGGGAGTTAAGCCACTCATGCTGTTAAATGCGCTGGCGTCGCTCGGACATAAAGGGATTAAAACCCTGAGAACGTTCGGGCGGGCCGGGTTAATGTTATTCAATGCGCTGGTCGGCAAACCGGAATTTCGCAAACATGCGCCGCTGTTGGTGCGTCAGCTCTATAATGTCGGCGTCCTGTCGATGCTGATTATTGTGGTTTCTGGCGTGTTCATCGGAATGGTGCTGGGTCTGCAAGGTTATCTGGTGCTGACCACTTATAGTGCGGAAACCAGTCTGGGGATGCTGGTGGCCTTGTCGCTGCTGCGCGAACTGGGGCCGGTGGTCGCAGCACTGCTGTTTGCCGGACGTGCCGGTTCGGCGTTAACTGCGGAAATCGGTTTGATGCGCGCCACAGAGCAGCTCTCCAGCATGGAGATGATGGCCGTGGATCCACTGCGCCGCGTCATTTCCCCACGTTTCTGGGCTGGGGTAATTTCACTACCGCTGCTGACGATAATTTTCGTCGCCGTGGGGATCTGGGGCGGATCGCTGGTTGGCGTCAGTTGGAAAGGCATTGATAGTGGGTTCTTCTGGTCGGCAATGCAAAACGCCGTCGACTGGCGTATGGATCTGGTCAACTGTCTGATTAAGAGCGTGGTGTTCGCTATTACGGTGACGTGGATTTCGCTGTTTAACGGTTATGACGCCATCCCGACCTCTGCCGGGATTAGCCGGGCAACCACTCGTACCGTTGTCCACTCGTCTCTGGCCGTACTGGGGCTGGATTTTGTGCTGACCGCATTGATGTTTGGGAATTGAGTTCATGCAAACGAAAAAAAATGAAATTTGGGTGGGTATCTTTTTATTAGCAGCACTGCTGGCGGCGCTGTTTGTTTGCCTGAAAGCGGCAAACGTGACGTCAATGCGAACTGAACCGACCTACACGCTTTATGCGACGTTCGATAATATCGGCGGGCTGAAAGCGCGCTCTCCGGTCAGTATTGGTGGTGTTGTCGTCGGCCGGGTTGCAGATATTACGCTGGACCCGAAAACCTATCTACCGCGCGTGACGCTGGAAATTGAACAACGTTATAACCACATTCCTGATACCAGTTCGTTGAGCATTCGTACTTCCGGTTTGCTTGGGGAACAATATCTGGCATTAAACGTCGGTTTTGAAGACCCGGAACTGGGGACTGCTATTCTGAAAGAGGGGGATACGATTCAGGACACCAAATCTGCGATGGTTCTGGAAGATCTCATTGGTCAGTTCCTTTACGGCAGTAAAGGTGATGACAATAAGAATAGTGGCGATGCGCCAGCCGCTGTGCCAGGTAATAATGAAACCACTGAACCTGTGGGTACAACGAAATAATTTCAGGAGAACCGACGCATGTTTAAACGTTTAATGATGGTCGCTTTGCTAATGATTGCACCGCTGAGTGCGGCAACCGCGGCAGATCAGACCAATCCGTATAAGCTGATGGACGAGGCGGCACAGAAAACGTTCGATCGCCTGAAGAATGAACAATCGCAAATTCGGGCTAATCCTGATTACCTGCGTACCATCGTCGATCAGGAACTGCTACCGTACGTACAGATAAAATACGCCGGTGCGCTGGTACTGGGTCAGTACTACAAAAGCGCGACCCCAGCCCAGCGTGAAGCCTACTTTGCCGCTTTCCATGAGTATCTGAAGCAGGCTTACGGTCAGGCGCTGGCGATGTATCACGGTCAGACCTATCAGATTGCGCCAGAACAGCCGTTGGGTGATAAAACCATTGTGCCTATCCGAGTCACCATTATTGACCCGAATGGCCGTCCACCGGTACGTCTCGATTTCCAGTGGCGTAAAAACTCTCAGACTGGCAAGTGGCAGGCTTATGACATGATTGCCGAAGGCGTCAGCATGATCACCACGAAACAAAATGAGTGGGGGACTTTACTGCGCACGAAAGGCATCGATGGTCTGACCGCACAACTGAAGTCTATTTCTCAACAGAAAATCACCCTGGAAGAGAAAAAATAATGAGCGAGTCACTGAGCTGGATGCAGACGGGTGACACCCTGGTATTGACCGGAGAGCTGGATCAGGACGTTCTGCTGCCGCTGTGGGAAATGCGTGACGAAGCGGTGAGGGGGATTACCCGCATCGATCTTAGTCGAGTGTCCCGCGTTGATACGGGTGGACTGGCGTTGCTGCTCCATCTGATCGATCTGGCGAAAAAGCAAGGCAACAGCGTGACGCTTCAGGGGGTAAACGACAAGGTGTATACCCTGGCAAAATTGTATAATTTGCCGTCTGATGTTCTGCCTCGTTAATTTTTTTCAGGCTGGATAAGGCGTTACCAGCCAGTCCGGCAAACCTACCAGTAAGTCGAGCCTTGTCTGATTAATCAGCAAGGCTTTTTGCTTATTTATGACAGCGCAACTTTGCTCTAAGATGTTTCGCTGGTTTATTAACTGATGAATGAAGATCCCATGGAAAATAATGAAATTCAGAGCGTGCTGATGAACGCTCTTTCCCTCCAGGAAGTCCACGTTTCCGGCGATGGCAGCCACTTTCAGGTTATTGCCGTGGGTGAGATGTTTGATGGCATGAGCCGGGTTAAAAAACAGCAGACGGTTTACGGTCCGCTGATGGAATATATTGCGGATAACCGCATTCATGCTGTGTCGATCAAAGCGTATACCCCTGCGGAGTGGGCGCGTGATCGCAAACTGAACGGCTTTTGAGCTATGGGCGATACGCCGGTAGCGGATATGAATTGTTAACTGAGAACATACTAAATGGATAAATTTCGTGTTCAGGGGCCAACGAAGCTCCAGGGCGAAGTCACAATTTCCGGCGCTAAAAATGCTGCTCTGCCTATCCTTTTCGCTGCACTGCTGGCGGAAGAACCGGTGGAGATCCAGAACGTCCCGAAACTGAAAGACGTCGATACATCAATGAAGCTGCTTAGCCAGCTTGGCGCCAAAGTAGAACGTAATGGTTCTGTGCGTATCGATGCCCGTGACGTTAATGTCTTCTGCGCGCCTTACGATCTGGTTAAAACCATGCGTGCCTCTATCTGGGCGCTTGGGCCGCTGGTGGCTCGTTTTGGTCAGGGGCAGGTTTCTTTGCCTGGTGGTTGTACGATTGGCGCTCGTCCGGTTGATTTACATATTTCCGGCCTTGAGCAATTAGGCGCGACCATCAAACTGGAAGAAGGTTACGTTAAAGCTTCCGTCGATGGCCGTCTGAAAGGCGCGCACATCGTGATGGATAAAGTCAGTGTTGGTGCAACCGTGACCATTATGTGTGCTGCAACCTTGGCGGAAGGCACCACGATTATTGAAAACGCGGCACGTGAACCGGAAATCGTCGATACCGCGAACTTCCTGGTTACGCTGGGCGCGAAAATTAGCGGCCAGGGTACCGATCGTATTGTCATCGAAGGTGTGGAGCGCTTGGGGGGCGGTGTCTATCGTGTGCTTCCTGACCGCATCGAAACCGGCACCTTCCTGGTGGCGGCGGCGATCTCTCGCGGCAAAATCATCTGCCGTAACGCCCAGCCAGATACCCTTGACGCTGTGCTGGCGAAACTGCGTGACGCTGGGGCGGACATCGAAGTAGGCGAAGACTGGATTAGCCTGGATATGCACGGCAAACGTCCGAAGGCCGTTAACGTACGTACTGCGCCGCATCCGGCGTTCCCGACCGATATGCAGGCCCAGTTCACGCTGCTGAACCTGGTGGCAGAAGGAACGGGATTCATCACCGAAACGGTCTTTGAAAACCGCTTTATGCACGTACCTGAGCTGAGCCGTATGGGCGCGCATGCCGAAATTGAAAGCAATACCGTTATTTGTCACGGTGTTGAAAAACTTTCCGGCGCACAGGTAATGGCAACCGATCTGCGTGCTTCAGCAAGTCTGGTGCTGGCTGGCTGCATTGCAGAAGGTACTACGGTTGTTGATCGTATTTATCACATCGATCGTGGCTACGAACGCATTGAAGACAAACTTCGCGCGCTTGGTGCTAACATTGAGCGTGTGAAAGGCGAGTAATCGTCCGATAGCTGGCAGCCCCGTTCGCGGGGCTACCGCCAGGCTACTCATTTTTGCGGTTTGGTGTAGCTGCGCATCAACTGCGATCTGTCGATAAACTCATGGGTCAGCGGGTCATGATAGCGTGATGGCCAGATAACCCAGGGATCAGTTCCTAATGCTTTTGCAATAATCATCTCTCCTTTCGGCCAGGGACGCGATAATGCATTCGCCAGTGTCGAGGAACTCAAACCATTTCTGCGAGATTCCGCCGCCATTGACGTTCCTCTTTTCCGCAAACCCGCAATGATATCGGCGGGATGCCAGTCAATAAAATTATTTTCCATCTTTCCTCACTCCTTAAGTTAGTCGCTTACTTTCAGAACATGCACTCCGGGTAACGCCACTATACTCCTGATGGCGTATTGTTCTAAAAAGTTCCTGTAAGGAGTGTGAATATTCAGAATATATTAAGATAAGTTATCTGTATTTCAGATAATTTTGCGATTGATTGAGGGTTTTTGGAGTTTATTAGAACTATCCCGCGCAGTACGCGGGATAACAGGAAGGGATTAACGATCGCGTTGAACAGCGATGTGTGCGAGGCCGATTAACGCCTCTCGCCATGGGGTATCCGGCAACACTTGCAATGCAGCAATGGCTTTGTCTGCTTCTTCTTCCGCACGCTGACGTGTCCATTCCAGAGAGCCGCAAGCGTTCATTGCTTCCAGAACCGGTTCCAGAAGATGTCGACCGTTCCCTTGTTCGATGGCGGAACGGATCATCTGTGCCTGTTCTGGTGTGCCATGATGCATCGCATGCAGCAGCGGCAGCGTCGGTTTACCTTCGTTCAGATCATCACCGACATTTTTGCCCAACTGTTCGCCATCGGCATTGTAATCGAGCAAATCGTCGATCAGCTGGAAAGCCGTGCCGAGGTAACGACCATAATCTTGCAGGCCTTTTTCCTCTTCCGGCGTACAGCCTGCCAGAATACCGGAACACTGAGCCGCAGCCTCGAACAGACGTGCGGTTTTGCTGTAAATAACGCGCATGTAGTTCTCTTCGGTGATGTCCGGATCATTAACGTTCATCAGTTGCAAAACTTCACCTTCCGCGATGACGTTTACAGCCTCTGACATCACTTCCAGCACTTTGAGCGAGCCGAGGCTGGTCATCATCTGGAACGCACGGGTATAAATAAAATCGCCTACCAGCACGCTGGCAGCGTTACCAAAAGCGGCGTTGGCGGTAGCTTTACCTCGGCGCATATCTGATTCATCCACAACGTCGTCGTGTAGCAGGGTCGCCGTGTGGATAAACTCAATTAGGGCAGCAATGGTGACATGTGCATTCCCCTCATAGCCAACAGCTCGTGCAGCCAGTACAGCAATCATCGGACGAATACGTTTACCGCCGCCGCTGACGATGTAATAGCCTAACTGATTGATCAGTTGGACGTCGGAATTAAGCTGCTCGAGAATTGCTGCATTAACACCCGCCATATCTTGCGCGGTTAACTCATTGATTTTTTCTAAATTCATCGCAAAAGCCGGGCTTTTCGCCCCGATTACCTTACTGTGAACAGAGGCAACTTAGGGTTTATGGTTAGGAATATAGAGTGATTGTACTGAAAAAATGGCACAGATAAACGTTACCGTACAAGTTGTGTTTTTTTTCTTCGTGTATTGACTGTAGCACTTGTCAAAGGCGTGCGTTTTGCGTAATATTCGCGCCCTATTGTGAATATTTATAGCGCACTCTGAATCATTGAAAAGGTGTGCGCGGAAGCGGAGTTTTATATGTACGCGGTTTTCCAAAGTGGTGGTAAACAACACCGAGTAAGCGAAGGTCAGACCGTTCGCCTGGAAAAGCTGGACATCGCAACTGGCGAAACTGTTGAGTTCGCTGAAGTGCTGATGATCGCAAACGGTGAAGAAGTCAAAATCGGCGTTCCTTTCGTTGATGGCGGCGTAATCAAAGCTGAAGTTGTTGCTCACGGTCGTGGCGAGAAAGTTAAAATCGTTAAGTTTCGCCGTCGTAAACACTATCGTAAGCAGCAGGGCCATCGTCAGTGGTTCACTGATGTGAAAATTACTGGCATCAGCGCCTAAGACCTGAGGAGAGATTTCAAATGGCACATAAAAAGGCTGGCGGCTCCACACGTAACGGTCGCGATTCAGAAGCTAAACGCCTGGGCGTTAAGCGTTTCGGTGGCGAATCCGTTCTGGCGGGTAGCATCATCGTTCGTCAACGTGGTACCAAATTCCACGCTGGCGCTAACGTAGGTTGCGGTCGTGACCACACTCTGTTTGCTAAAGCAGACGGTAAAGTGAAATTCGAAGTTAAAGGCCCGAAAAACCGTAAATTTATCAGCATCGAAGCTGAATAAGTTTTTCGCGTCCCGGTAACGGATGAAAGCCCCGCAACACGTTGCGGGGCTTTTTACATTCGATAACCGGTAAAATGCGCATGGTGCGGCGTTAATCCGCAAATGCGCTTTGCAGGGAATACGGTATGAAGCAGCAGGCAGGCATTGGTATTCTTTTGGCGCTCACTACCGCAATTTGCTGGGGTGCGTTGCCAATCGCAATGAAGCAGGTGCTGGAGGTGATGGAACCTCCGACAATCGTGTTTTACCGTTTCTTGATGGCGAGTATTGGCCTTGGTGCCATTCTTGCTGTGAAGAAGAGGTTGCCGCCATTACGCGTGTTTCGTAAGCCACGCTGGTTGATTTTGTTGGCAGTGGCGACCGCTGGGCTGTTTGGGAACTTCATCCTGTTCAGCTCATCTTTGCAATACCTGAGTCCGACCGCTTCGCAGGTGATTGGGCAACTCTCGCCAGTTGGCATGATGGTTGCCAGCGTATTTATCCTGAAAGAGAAAATGCGCAGCACTCAGGTTGTAGGGGCATTGATGCTCCTGAGCGGCTTGGTGATGTTTTTTAATACCAGTCTGGTCGAGATATTTACAAAGCTCACCGATTATACCTGGGGAGTTATCTTTGGGGTCGGTGCGGCGACGGTTTGGGTGAGTTATGGCGTGGCGCAAAAGGTTTTATTGCGTCGGCTGGCCTCACCGCAGATCCTGTTTTTACTGTACACTTTATGTACAATTGCGCTCTTCCCTCTGGCAAAGCCAGGGGTGATAGCGCAGCTTAGCCACTGGCAGCTCGCATGTTTAATTTTTTGCGGACTGAATACCTTGGTAGGATATGGCGCCCTGGCGGAAGCGATGGCTCGCTGGCAGGCAGCGCAGGTGAGCGCGATCATCACGCTCACCCCACTGTTTACGCTGTTTTTTTCAGATCTTTTATCACTGGCCTGGCCCGATTTCTTCGCCAGACCGATGTTAAACCTTTTAGGTTATCTCGGTGCGTTTGTCGTGGTTGCGGGCGCGATGTATTCCGCCATTGGTCATCGTATTTGGGGCGGATTACGTAAGCATACAACGGTGGTATCGCAACCCCGCGCAGGCGAATGATTTACGGAGAATAAAATGAAGTTTGTTGATGAAGCATCGATTCTGGTCGTTGCAGGTGATGGCGGTAATGGTTGCGTGAGCTTCCGCCGCGAAAAATATATTCCGAAAGGCGGCCCGGATGGCGGCGACGGCGGTGACGGTGGTGACGTATGGATGGAAGCCGACGAGAACCTGAACACGCTTATCGATTATCGTTTTGAAAAATCTTTCCGTGCAGAGCGCGGTCAGAACGGCGCAAGCCGCGATTGTACCGGTAAGCGCGGTAAAGACGTGACGATTAAAGTGCCGGTAGGTACGCGTGTAATCGACCAGGGTACCGGTGAAACCATGGGCGATATGACCAAACACGGTCAGCGTCTGCTGGTTGCCAAGGGCGGCTGGCACGGTCTGGGCAATACCCGTTTCAAATCGTCCGTTAACCGTACACCACGGCAGAAAACCAACGGTACGCCGGGCGATAAGCGCGAGCTGCTGCTGGAGCTGATGCTGCTGGCTGATGTCGGTATGCTGGGGATGCCAAATGCCGGTAAATCGACATTTATCCGCGCTGTCTCGGCGGCTAAACCGAAAGTAGCGGACTATCCGTTTACCACTCTGGTACCAAGCCTGGGCGTGGTACGTATGGACAACGAGAAGAGCTTCGTTGTTGCTGATATCCCGGGGTTGATTGAAGGCGCTGCGGAAGGCGCAGGTCTGGGCATTCGCTTCCTGAAGCACCTGGAACGTTGCCGCGTCCTGTTGCACCTCATCGATATCGATCCGATTGACGGCACCGATCCAGTTGAAAACGCGCGTATTATTATCAGCGAGCTGGAAAAATACAGCCAGGATCTGGCGGCGAAACCACGCTGGTTAGTCTTCAACAAGATCGACCTGCTGGATAAAGCAGAAGCTGAAGAGAAAGCGAAAGCGATCGCTGAGGCGCTGGGCTGGGAAGATAAATATTATCTGATCTCTGCGGCGAGCGGACTGGGCGTGAAAGATCTCTGCTGGGATGTGATGACCTTTATCATTGAAAACCCGGTCGTGCAGGCAGAAGAAGCAAAACAGCCTGAGAAAGTCGAATTCATGTGGGATGATTATCACCGTCAGCAGCTTGAAGAGATTGCTGAAGAGGATGATGAAGACTGGGATGACGACTGGGACGAAGACGACGAAGAAGGCGTTGAGTTCATTTACAAGCGTTAATCACTGATGACCAATGCCAAATAAGCCTGATGCGCTACACTTATCAGGCCTACAAGATGATTGCAATATATTGAATTTGCACGATTTTGTAGGGCGAGCAAGGCGTTCACGGCGCATCCGGCATAAACAAAGCGCACTTTGTCAATAATCTGAAACCCCGGCCATGTGCCGGGGTTTCTTTTTGACTAATTGTTCTGGTAAATATCTTTATACAAGCGGCTTTCAAAACGTACCAACGGAATACGGCGATTACGCTGATCCGCGGGTTCTACTGCATAACCAGAAAGATATTGTACGAACGCCATTCGTTGCCCACTTGCTGTGGTGATGAATCCTGCCAGGTTATACACGCCCTGCAACGAACCTGTTTTCGCTGAAACTTTACCATCTACGCCCGCTTGATGCAGACCTGCACGGTACTGCAACGAACCATCGTAGCCTGCTAAAGGTAGCATTGAGATAAAGTTAAGCTCATTGTCGTGTTGGGCAATGTATTGCAGCACCTGCATCATGGTGGCTGGTGCAATCAGGTTATGCCGTGAAAGCCCCGAACCATCTGCAATAATCGTGTTGCCAATATCCACACCCGCCTGCTTACGCAGGATCTGACGCACGGCGTCCGACCCGGCACGCCATGTCCCCGGGACATTAAAGCGCGCATGACCAATCATGCGAAAGACGGTATCGGCGATCATGTTGTCGGACTTTTTCAGCATAATCTTAAGCAGATCGTGCAAAGGGGCCGACTGTTTACTGGCAACCACCGTTCCTGGGTCGTTAACCTGCGTTTGTCGCAGTAGCGTGCCGGAATAGGTAATGCCTGCCTGTTTTAACTCATCTTTTAGAATCGCTCCGGCGTAGCTGGCGCCATCCTGTACGGCAAAAGCCAACGGTAGCGGCTCTGAACGTTGTGGTAGGCATCCGGTTAACGTAAAGCGGTTAAGGTCGCCTGGCACTACATCCAGCTCGCAATATTGCGCTTCGGCTGAACCTCGGGGGAGAGTGCGTACCTGGCTGAACATAGTCACAGGGTAATAAGAGGCCACGCGAACAAAGGCCATATCACCGGGTTTTTGGGCACTGTAGAGCGAGACGGAAAAGCAATTGCGGTCAACAATGGCGGCGGCAGGCGGTGCGCTAAAGCATTGTGTCATATCGTTCCAGGGCCAGCCGGGGGCTTTATCGTGACTGGCAAAAATGGACGTGTCTATGAACACATTGCCATCGATTTGGGAGACGCCTGATTTTTTCAGGGTCGCCACCATATTACGAATATCCTGACGTTTTAGCGTCGGATCGGCACCAAATCGCGCCACTAAGTCACCCTTGAGTACGCCGTTCTCCACATTGCCTTTGGTTTCAAGTGTAGTGGTGAAACGAAAATCGGGGCCAAGTTGAATCAACGCCGCCAGCGCAGTGATCACCTTCTGCGTACTGGCGGGCAGCGCCATTTGCTGACTATGGTAATCAATAGCGGGGGCAGACGCGCCGACTTTTTGCACCATCAGGGCAAGGTTGGCGCCAGCGGGGAGTTGAGTAATGTACTCATCAACATTCGCGGCCTGAACACTGAACGCTATACAGCTGGTCAATCCGATGATAAATCTGGAAAATCGCATAATCTCGCGCTAACAACCTGGAATCGAGCCGTCATACTACGGCGCAACGCCCTATAAAGTAAACGATGACCCTTCGGGAACTTCAGGGTAAAATGACTATCAAAATGTGAATTATTGCTGGCCTGGGACCTGTTCCCGGGTCGGTATTTTTTTGCTTCTGGCCCCGACGAGGAGTTGTGCCGGGCATGCCGAACAGCCGGGGCGAGTGGAGACTCTCCCCATCAGGAATATTCAAGAGGTATAACAAATGCAAGCTATTCCGATGACCTTACGCGGCGCTGAAAAATTACGCGAAGAGCTGGATTTTCTGAAATCTGTGCGTCGTCCTGAAATCATTGCTGCTATCGCGGAAGCGCGTGAGCATGGCGACCTGAAAGAGAACGCCGAATACCACGCTGCGCGTGAGCAGCAGGGTTTTTGCGAAGGCCGTATCAAAGATATCGAAGCCAAGCTGTCGAACGCGCAGGTAATTGATGTCACCAAAATGCCAAACAATGGTCGCGTGATTTTTGGCGCTACCGTGACGGTTTTGAATCTGGATTCTGATGAAGAACAGACCTATCGCATCGTAGGCGATGACGAAGCTGACTTTAAACAGAACCTGATTTCTGTAAACTCGCCTATCGCTCGTGGACTGATTGGCAAAGAAGAAGATGATGTAGTGGTCATCAAAACGCCGGGCGGCGATGTAGAATTTGAAGTAATTAAGGTGGAATACCTGTAAGAATTACCCAATACTCAAAATGTTGATGTATTGTAAAGAAAGGAAAAAGGCCGCTATGCGGCCTTTTATCAACGAACAGAGCGTGGCATTTTGCTCTCCTGTTTGCGGAAAATCCCTCGTTTTACACAGCAAATGTGTGTAACTTTAGGATAATCTTAGCGTGGCAGCGAGATTTTACGTTCTTTAGTTGGACGATAAAGCACCAGCGTTTTACCGATGACCTGTACATTACAGGCGCCGGTTTCGCGCACGATAGCTTCCACGATCAAGGTTTTAGTTTCGCGATCTTCAGTGGCGATTTTCACCTTGATGAGTTCATGGTGCTCTAACGCTTGTTCAATCTCGGCCAGCACCCCTTCGGTCAAACCATTACTGCCAAGCAGAACAACTGGCTTGAGCGGATGTGCCAGACCTTTCAGGTGCTGTTTTTGTTTAGTACTCAGATTCATCGTATTTTTTTGCTTACGTTGGGATTGAAAACGGGTCATTCTACCGCCATCTCCCATATATCGCCAAATAGGCGCGTAAAAATTTACGCAATTGGTTACGATGAGTATCCCAATGGGAAAGTTAAATGACAGGTAAGAAGCGTTCTGCCAGCTCCAGTCGCTGGCTTCAGGAACACTTTAGCGATAAATATGTTCAACAGGCACAGAAAAAGGGGTTACGTTCCCGTGCCTGGTTTAAACTTGATGAAATACAGCAAAGTGACAAACTCTTTAAACCGGGAATGACGGTTGTCGACCTTGGTGCTGCGCCAGGTGGTTGGTCACAATATGTGGTCACCCAAATTGGCGGCAAAGGCCGTATCATCGCTTGTGATCTTTTACCTATGGATCCTATCGTTGGTGTGGACTTTCTTCAGGGCGATTTTCGTGATGAACTGGTGATGAAAGCACTGCTGGAGCGCGTAGGCGACAGCAAAGTCCAGGTTGTCATGTCCGATATGGCACCAAACATGAGCGGAACACCGGCGGTGGATATCCCCCGTGCCATGTATCTGGTGGAACTGGCGCTAGAAATGTGTCGTGATGTATTAGCGCCAGGTGGCAGTTTTGTAGTGAAGGTGTTCCAGGGCGAAGGTTTCGATGAGTATCTAAGGGAAATTCGCTCCCTGTTTACGAAGGTCAAAGTTCGTAAGCCGGACTCTTCTCGTGCACGTTCGCGGGAAGTGTATATTGTAGCGACCGGGCGTAAACCCTAACCGGGAGATTTCAGACGAAAGTTTGAAAGCTGCTGGATATAGAGTATCCTGACGCTGTTTTTAACACAGTTGTAATAAGAGGTTAATCCCTTGAGTGACATGGCGAAAAACCTAATACTCTGGCTGGTCATTGCCGTTGTGCTGATGTCAGTATTCCAGAGCTTTGGGCCCAGCGAGTCTAATGGACGTAAGGTGGATTACTCTACCTTCCTACAAGAGGTCAATAACGACCAGGTTCGTGAAGCGCGTATCAACGGACGTGAAATCAACGTTACCAAGAAAGATAGTAACCGTTATACCACTTACATTCCGGTTCAGGATCCGAAGTTACTGGATAACCTGCTGACCAAGAACGTCAAGGTTGTCGGTGAACCGCCTGAAGAGCCAAGCCTGCTGGCTTCTATCTTCATCTCCTGGTTCCCGATGCTGTTGCTGATTGGTGTCTGGATCTTCTTCATGCGTCAAATGCAGGGCGGCGGTGGTAAAGGTGCCATGTCGTTCGGTAAGAGCAAAGCGCGCATGCTGACGGAAGATCAGATCAAAACGACCTTTGCTGACGTTGCGGGCTGCGACGAAGCAAAAGAAGAAGTTGCTGAACTGGTTGAGTATCTGCGCGAGCCAAGCCGCTTCCAGAAACTCGGCGGTAAGATCCCGAAAGGCGTCCTGATGGTCGGTCCTCCGGGTACCGGTAAAACGCTGCTGGCGAAAGCGATTGCAGGCGAAGCGAAAGTTCCGTTCTTTACTATCTCCGGTTCTGACTTCGTAGAAATGTTCGTCGGTGTGGGTGCATCCCGTGTTCGTGACATGTTCGAACAGGCGAAGAAAGCGGCACCGTGTATCATCTTTATCGATGAAATCGACGCCGTCGGCCGCCAACGTGGCGCAGGTCTGGGCGGTGGTCACGATGAACGTGAACAGACTCTGAACCAGATGCTGGTTGAGATGGATGGCTTCGAAGGTAACGAAGGTATCATCGTTATCGCCGCGACTAACCGTCCGGACGTTCTGGACCCGGCGCTGCTGCGTCCTGGCCGTTTCGACCGTCAGGTTGTGGTTGGCTTGCCAGATGTTCGCGGTCGTGAGCAGATCCTGAAAGTTCACATGCGTCGCGTACCATTGGCACCAGATATTGACGCGGCAATCATTGCCCGTGGTACTCCTGGTTTCTCCGGTGCTGACCTGGCGAACCTGGTGAACGAAGCGGCACTGTTCGCTGCTCGTGGCAACAAACGCGTTGTGTCGATGGTTGAGTTCGAAAAAGCGAAAGACAAAATCATGATGGGTGCGGAACGTCGCTCCATGGTGATGACGGAAGCGCAGAAAGAATCGACTGCATACCACGAAGCAGGCCATGCGATTATCGGTCGCCTGGTGCCGGAACACGATCCGGTGCACAAAGTGACGATTATCCCGCGCGGACGTGCGTTGGGTGTGACTTTCTTCTTGCCTGAGGGCGACGCAATCAGCGCCAGCCGTCAGAAATTGGAAAGCCAGATTTCTACGCTTTACGGTGGTCGTCTGGCAGAAGAGATCATCTACGGGCCGGAACATGTTTCTACCGGTGCGTCCAACGATATTAAAGTTGCGACCAACCTGGCACGTAACATGGTGACTCAGTGGGGCTTCTCCGAAAAACTTGGTCCGCTGCTGTACGCGGAAGAAGAGGGTGAAGTGTTCCTCGGTCGTAGCGTGGCGAAAGCGAAACATATGTCCGATGAAACTGCGCGTATCATCGACCAGGAAGTGAAGTTACTGATTGAGCGTAACTACAATCGTGCGCGTCAGTTGTTGAACGACAACCTGGATATTCTGCATGCAATGAAAGATGCGCTCATGAAATATGAAACCATCGATGCACCGCAGATTGACGACCTGATGGCACGTCGCGATGTACGCCCGCCAGCGGGCTGGGAAGAACCAGGCGCTTCTAACAATTCTGGCGACAATGGTAGTCCAAAGGCTCCTCGTCCGGTTGATGAACCGCGTACGCCGAACCCGGGTAACACCATGTCAGAGCAGTTAGGCGACAAGTAAGTTCCCGCATCAGATGACTGTATTTGTACCGAAAACCCCGGGGCGTGCTCCGGGGTTTTTTCTTATCAATTCATACCAGGGATAACACCATGAAACTCTTTGCCCAGGGCACTTCACTGGACCTTAGCCATCCTCACGTAATGGGGATCCTCAACGTCACGCCTGATTCTTTCTCCGATGGCGGCACGCATAATTCGCTGATTGATGCGGTGAAACATGCGAATCTGATGATCAATGCTGGCGCAACGATCATTGACGTTGGCGGCGAGTCCACACGTCCAGGGGCTGCGGAAGTGAGCGTTGAAGAAGAGTTGCAGCGTGTTATTCCAGTCGTTGAGGCAATTGCGCAACGATTTGAAGTTTGGATCTCGGTAGATACATCCAAACCGGAAGTGATCCGTGAGTCAGCGAAAGCAGGCGCTCACATCATTAATGATATCCGCTCCCTTTCCGAACCCGGCGCCCTGGAAGCTGCTGCTGAAACTGGTTTGCCAGTTTGCCTGATGCATATGCAGGGAAACCCAAAGACCATGCAGGAAGCACCAAAGTATGACGATGTCTTTGCCGAGGTAAATCGCTACTTTGTTGAGCAAATAGCACGCTGCGAACAGGCTGGTATCGCAAAAGAGAAATTGTTGCTCGACCCCGGATTCGGTTTCGGTAAAAATCTCCATCACAACTATGCATTACTGGCGCGTCTGGCTGAATTTCATCATTTCAACCTGCCGCTGTTGGTGGGTATGTCACGAAAATCGATGATTGGACAGCTGTTGAACGTGGGGCCGTCCGAGCGCCTGAGCGGTAGTCTGGCCTGTGCGGTCATTGCCGCAATGCAAGGCGCGCACATTATTCGTGTTCATGACGTCAAAGAAACCGTAGAAGCGATGCGAGTGGTGGAAGCCACTCTGTCTGCAAAGGAAAACAAACGCTATGAGTAATCGTAAATATTTCGGTACCGATGGGATTCGTGGTCGTGTTGGGGATGCGCCGATCACGCCTGATTTTGTGCTTAAGCTGGGGTGGGCTGCGGGTAAAGTGCTGGCACGTCATGGTTCCCGCAAGATTATTATCGGTAAAGACACCCGTATTTCTGGCTATATGCTGGAGTCGGCGCTGGAGGCGGGTCTGGCGGCTGCCGGTCTTTCCGCACTCTTCACTGGCCCGATGCCAACACCGGCCGTGGCTTATCTGACGCGTACCTTCCGCGCCGAAGCTGGGATTGTAATTTCTGCATCACATAACCCATTCTATGATAACGGGATCAAATTCTTTTCTATTGACGGCACCAAGCTGCCGGATGCAGTTGAAGAAGCCATTGAAGCTGAAATGGAAAAAGAGATTAGCTGCGTTGATTCGGCAGAACTGGGTAAAGCCAGCCGTATCGTTGACGCAGCGGGGCGCTATATCGAATTTTGTAAAGCCACGTTCCCGAATGAACTTAGTTTGAGCGAACTGAAAATTGTGGTGGATTGCGCCAACGGCGCGACTTATCACATTGCGCCGAACGTGCTGCGCGAGCTGGGAGCGAATGTTATCGCTATCGGTTGTGAGCCGAACGGCGTAAACATCAATGCCGAAGTGGGCGCAACTGATGTTCGTGCGTTACAGGCGCGCGTACTGGCTGAAAAAGCAGATCTCGGTATCGCCTTTGACGGTGACGGCGACCGCGTGATTATGGTTGACCATGAAGGTAATAAAGTCGATGGCGATCAGATCATGTATATCATCGCGCGTGAAGGTCTTCGTCAGGGCCAGCTGCGTGGTGGCGCGGTGGGTACATTGATGAGCAACATGGGGCTGGAACTGGCGCTGAAACAGTTAGGTATTCCATTTGCTCGTGCGAAAGTGGGCGATCGCTACGTACTGGAAAAAATGCAGGAGAAAGGCTGGCGCATCGGTGCCGAGAACTCCGGTCATGTGATCCTGCTGGATAAAACCACCACCGGTGATGGCATTGTTGCAGGTTTGCAGGTCCTGGCGGCGATGGCGCGTAACCATATGAGCCTGCACGACCTTTGCAGCGGCATGAAAATGTTCCCGCAGATTCTGGTTAACGTGCGTTACACCGCAGGTAGCGGCGATCCGCTTGAGCATGAATCAGTCAAAGCTGTGACCGCAGAAGTTGAAGCAGCGCTGGGTAGCCGTGGACGTGTGCTGTTGCGTAAATCCGGCACCGAACCGTTAATTCGCGTGATGGTAGAAGGTGAAGACGAAGCGCAGGTAACCGAATTTGCGCATCGCATCGCTGACGCGGTAAAAGCGGTTTGATTCGATAGCTAACTGGCTAAAAAGGCGACGATTGTCGCCTTTGTTCTTCTTTAGTACATCGGTTTTGCTGTTTTTTTCCGCAGTTGATACAATGCAATAAAATTGCCCTTGCGAAGGTCATTCGCTTTGGTTAGTATTCACACCCGCTTCAGTGGGAAAGATTAAAAACTCCCGCTTTATTGGTTGAAGCATTGGTACGCGGCAACTCCGCAAGGAACAGGTTGATTATGTACGAAGCTCTTTTAGTAGTTTTCCTTATTGTAGCAATTGGCCTTGTAGGTCTGATCATGCTGCAGCAAGGTAAAGGCGCTGATATGGGAGCCTCCTTCGGAGCAGGCGCTTCCGCTACGCTGTTTGGTTCAAGTGGTTCTGGTAACTTCATGACCCGCATGACGGCGCTGCTGGCAACGTTATTCTTCATCATCAGTCTGGTGCTGGGTAACATCAACAGCAACAAAACCAATAAAGGTAGCGAATGGGAAAACCTGAGTGCGCCGGCGAAAACCGAACAAACTCAGCCAGCTGCTCCGGCTAAGCCGACCAGCGATATCCCGAACTAAAAAGTAGTATCCGTGCCGAGGTGGTGGAATTGGTAGACACGCTACCTTGAGGTGGTAGTGCCCAATAGGGCTTACGGGTTCAAGTCCCGTCCTCGGTACCAAATTCCAGAAAAGAGACGCTGAAAAGCGTCTTTTTTCGTTTTAATGACCCGTCCTGAATGTCATCAACTTGACCAATTTCCGTAGTCTTTCGAACGTCAAACAAATCGGCGCAATAGTTCGTTCAGCTTCAGTTTTGCATGCGACAAGCGATATTAATCAACTCATGACATTGGCCAGCTTTGCTGGAACAGACATCTAAATCGTTATGCGCGATCACATTATATTGGTCGTAAAAAAGGCCGCATCGGCGGCCTTTAGCATGAAAGCTCTGAGATTACTTAACTTTATTTTCCTGATTCTCCACCTGCGGCACGCCCGAAGAGGCGGAGGAGGAGAGCAGTCCAGTTTTGGCATAACCGAACAGCTTCTCGCGGGTATCGGTAATATCCAGGTTACGCATGGTCAGTTGACCAATACGATCTTCAGCCGTAAACATAGAGTCGCCTTTCTCCATGGTCAAACGCTCTGCTTTATAGGTCAGGTTGTCAGAGACGGTATTAAGGATCGAGTAGTCGTTCCCGCGGCGAAGTTCCAGCGTCACTTCACCTGTTATCTGGCTGGCAACCCAGCGTTGCAGAGAGTCACGCAGCATCAGCGCCTGGGAATCAAACCAACGCCCCTGGTACAGCAGACGGCCCAATTGACGACCATGTGCATGATACTGCTCAATGGTGTCTTCGTTGTGAATACCGGTCAACAGACGTTCATAAGCGATATGTAGCAGTGCCATCCCCGGAGCCTCGTAAATACCACGGCTTTTCGCTTCGATGATACGGTTTTCAATCTGGTCGCTCATGCCCAGGCCGTGACGACCGCCGATACGGTTAGCTTCCAGCATCATTTCTACGTCGTCGCTAAAGGTTTTACCGTTCAGCGCCACTGGATGACCTTGCTCAAAGCGTACTGTGACTTCTTCTGCCGGGATCTTCACGCTCTCATCCCAGAACTTCACGCCCATAATCGGGTTGACGATTTTGACGCTGGAGTTGAGGTATTCCAGATCCTTCGCTTCATGCGTTGCACCAAGCATGTTGGAGTCCGTGGAGTAGGCTTTTTCGACAGACATTTTGTAGTCGAAACCGCAGGCAATCATAAATTCAGACATTTCATGACGGCCGCCCAGTTCATCAATAAAGTCAGTATCAAGCCACGGTTTGTAAATCTGCAGTTCAGCATTGGTCAGCAGACCGTAACGATAGAAACGTTCGATATCGTTTCCTTTATAGGTGCTGCCGTCACCCCAGATATTCACGCCATCTTCTTTCATGGCAGCAACCAGCATGGTGCCGGTCACGGCGCGGCCCAGCGGCGTCGTGTTGAAATAGGTCAGGCCGCCAGTAGTGTTATGGAAAGCGCCACACTGAATAGCGGCAATACCTTCGGCGACCAACTGCTTGCGGCAGTCGATCAGACGAGCGTTCTCCGCGCCGTATTCCATGGCACGACGAGGGATCGCATCATAATCCTCTTCGTCTGGCTGGCCCAGGTTTGCAGTATATGCATAAGGAACCGCTCCCTTTTTTCGCATCCACAGCAGTGCGGCACTGGTGTCCAGACCGCCAGAAAAAGCGATACCAATACGTTGACCTACCGGGAGATGCTTGAGAATCGTCGTCATAAAATAACACCCTGCTTAATTAACTGATGATGAGCCTGTATTTCCGCTCTAACTGAATTTTTATGCAAAATAAATGAGTTTTCATTTAATCATCTTTTATCGGAGACAGGAAGAGTTTAGTGTGTTTTTTGTAAAATAATGCGCTTAAGGGAGAGCAGGAGAAGACAAAAGTATTCAACAAATGAAAGTGAACTGGATATCCATTCACGTGAATAGCAATAAATGTTGACAAAATGTGGCGCGGATCACTATAATGCCCGCAGATTTTACGTCCCGTCTCGGTACACCAAATCCCAGCAGTATTTGCATTTTTTACCCAAAACGAGTAGAATTTGCCACGTTTCAGGCGCGGGGTGGAGCAGCTTGGTAGCTCGTCGGGCTCATAACCCGAAGGTCGTCGGTTCAAATCCGGCCCCCGCAACCACTTTCCCTTAGAGTTCTTTTTCAAATATACTGTGAAGACTTTGGCCTTCGTAGTGGGATTTGAAAAAATCCTTCTGGAAAGTGCTCCAGACCGCAGTTGCGGTTATAGGGTTCAGTTATATAAAGCCCCGATTTATCGGGGTTTTTTGTTATCTGACTACAGAATAACTGGGCTTTAGGCCCTTTTTTTATGTCTTGGGGGTGGGCTTGTCCACATTAGAGCAAAAATTAACAGAGATGATTACTGCGCCAGTTGAGGCCCTGGGTTTTGAGCTGGTTGGCATCGAGTTTATTCGCGGTCGCACATCCACACTGCGCATCTATATTGATAGTGAAGATGGCATCAATGTTGATGATTGTGCTGATGTGAGCCACCAGGTAAGTGCTGTGCTGGATGTTGAAGATCCCATCACCGTTGCTTATAACCTGGAAGTCTCCTCACCGGGTCTCGATCGCCCACTGTTCACGGCTGAACACTACGCCCGTTTTGTCGGAGAAGAGGTGACTCTGGTTCTCCGTATGGCGGTACAAAACCGTCGTAAATGGCAGGGCGTTATCAAAGCGGTAGACGGTGAAATGATCACAGTTACCGTCGAAGGTAAAGATGAAGTGTTCGCGCTGAGTAATATCCAGAAGGCGAACCTGGTTCCCCACTTTTAATAGTCTGGATGAGGTGAAAAGCCCGCGATGAACAAAGAAATTTTGGCTGTAGTTGAAGCCGTATCCAATGAAAAGGCGCTACCTCGCGAGAAGATTTTCGAAGCATTGGAAAGCGCGCTGGCGACAGCAACAAAGAAAAAATATGAACAAGAGATCGACGTCCGCGTGCAGATCGATCGCAAAAGCGGTGATTTTGACACCTTCCGTCGCTGGTTAGTTGTTGATGAAGTCACCCAGCCGACCAAGGAAATCACTCTTGAAGCCGCACGTTATGAAGATGAAAGCCTGAACCTGGGCGATTACGTTGAAGATCAGATTGAGTCTGTTACCTTTGACCGTATCACCACCCAGACGGCAAAACAGGTTATCGTGCAGAAAGTGCGTGAAGCCGAACGTGCGATGGTGGTTGATCAGTTCCGTGAACACGAAGGTGAAATCATCACCGGCGTGGTGAAAAAAGTAAACCGCGACAACATCTCTCTGGATCTGGGCAACAACGCTGAAGCCGTGATCCTGCGCGAAGATATGCTGCCGCGTGAAAACTTCCGCCCTGGCGACCGCGTTCGTGGCGTGCTTTATTCCGTTCGCCCGGAAGCGCGTGGCGCGCAACTGTTCGTTACCCGTTCCAAGCCGGAAATGCTGATCGAACTGTTCCGCATTGAAGTGCCAGAAATCGGCGAAGAAGTGATTGAAATTAAAGCAGCGGCTCGCGACCCGGGTTCTCGTGCGAAAATCGCGGTGAAAACCAACGATAAACGTATCGATCCGGTAGGTGCTTGCGTAGGTATGCGTGGCGCGCGTGTTCAGGCGGTTTCTACTGAACTGGGCGGCGAGCGTATCGATATCGTTCTGTGGGATGATAATCCGGCGCAGTTCGTGATTAATGCGATGGCACCGGCAGACGTTGCTTCTATCGTGGTGGATGAAGATAAACACACCATGGATATCGCCGTTGAAGCCGGTAACCTGGCGCAGGCGATTGGCCGTAACGGTCAGAACGTGCGTCTGGCTTCGCAGCTGAGCGGTTGGGAACTCAACGTGATGACCGTTGACGACCTGCAGGCTAAGCATCAGGCGGAAGCGCATGCAGCGATTGACACCTTCACCCGTTATCTCGACATTGACGAAGACTTCGCGACTGTCTTGGTAGAAGAAGGTTTCTCAACGCTGGAAGAACTGGCCTATGTGCCGATGAAAGAGCTGTTGGAAATCGAAGGCCTTGATGAGCCGACCGTTGAAGCACTGCGTGAGCGTGCTAAAAATGCACTGGCCACCATTGCACAGGCCCAGGAAGAAAGCCTCGGTGATAACAAACCGGCTGACGATCTGCTGAACCTTGAAGGGATAGATCGTGATTTGGCATTCAAACTGGCCGCCCGTGGCGTTTGTACGCTGGAAGATCTCGCCGAACAGGGCATTGATGATCTGGCTGATATCGAAGGGTTGACCGACGAAAAAGCCGGAGCACTGATTATGGCTGCCCGTAATATTTGCTGGTTCGGTGACGAAGCGTAATAAACTGTAGCAGGAAGGAACAGCATGACAGATGTAACGATTAAAACGCTGGCCGCAGAGCGACAGACCTCCGTGGAACGCCTGGTACAGCAATTTGCTGATGCAGGTATCCGGAAGTCTGCTGACGACTCTGTGTCCGCACAAGAGAAACAGGCTTTAATTGACCACCTGAACCAGAAAAATTCAGGGCCGGACAAATTAACGCTGCAGCGTAAAACACGCAGCACCCTTAACATTCCTGGTACCGGTGGAAAAAGCAAATCGGTACAAATCGAAGTCCGCAAGAAACGCACCTTTGTGAAACGTGACCCGCAAGAGGCCGAGCGCCTTGCGGCGGAAGAGCAAGCGCAGCGTGAAGCGGAAGAGCAAGCCCGTCGTGAGGCAGAAGAATCGGCCAAACGCGAGGCGCAACAAAAAGCTGAACGTGAGGCCGCAGAACAAGCTAAACGTGAAGCCGCTGAACAAGCGAAACGTGAAGCTGCGGAAAAAGACAAAGTGAGCAATCAACAAGACGATATGACTAAAACCGCCCAGGCTGAAAAAGCCCGCCGTGAGCAGGAAGCTGCAGAGCTCAAGCGTAAAGCTGAAGAAGAAGCGCGTCGTAAACTCGAAGAAGAAGCACGTCGCGTTGCTGAAGAAGCACGTCGTATGGCGGAAGAAAATAAATGGACTGATAACGCGGAACCAACTGAAGATTCCAGCGATTATCACGTTACTACCTCTCAACATGCCCGTCAGGCAGAAGACGAAAGCGATCGTGAAGTCGAAGGCGGCCGTGGCCGTGGTCGTAACGCGAAAGCAGCGCGTCCGAAGAAAGGCAACAAACACGCTGAATCAAAAGCTGATCGCGAAGAAGCGCGTGCAGCGGTACGTGGCGGTAAAGGCGGAAAACGTAAAGGTTCTTCGCTGCAGCAGGGCTTCCAGAAGCCTGCTCAGGCCGTTAACCGTGATGTAGTGATTGGCGAAACCATCACCGTTGGCGAACTGGCTAACAAGATGGCGGTTAAAGGCTCTCAGGTCATCAAAGCGATGATGAAACTGGGCGCAATGGCAACCATTAACCAGGTTATCGATCAGGAAACCGCACAGCTGGTTGCTGAAGAGATGGGCCACAAAGTTATCCTGCGTCGTGAAAACGAGCTGGAAGAGGCGGTAATGAGCGACCGTGACACGGGTGCTGCGGCTGAACCGCGCGCGCCGGTTGTGACCATCATGGGTCACGTTGACCACGGTAAAACCTCTCTGCTGGACTACATTCGTTCAACGAAAGTGGCCTCTGGCGAAGCGGGCGGCATTACCCAGCACATTGGTGCATACCACGTTGAAACTGAAAACGGCATGATCACCTTCCTGGACACCCCGGGGCACGCCGCGTTTACTTCAATGCGTGCACGTGGTGCGCAGGCAACGGACATCGTAGTCCTGGTTGTTGCTGCAGACGACGGCGTAATGCCGCAGACCATCGAAGCTATCCAGCACGCGAAAGCGGCGGGTGTTCCGGTAGTGGTTGCTGTGAACAAAATCGATAAACCAGAAGCCGATCCGGATCGCGTTAAGAACGAACTCTCTCAGTACGGCATCCTGCCAGAAGAGTGGGGCGGCGAAAGCCAGTTCGTACACGTATCTGCAAAAGCGGGTACCGGTATTGATGAACTGCTGGATGCTATCCTGCTGCAGGCTGAAGTCCTGGAACTGAAAGCCGTACGTAACGGGATGGCGAGCGGTGCGGTTATCGAATCCTTCCTCGATAAAGGTCGTGGTCCGGTTGCTACTGTACTGGTACGCGAAGGTACTCTGCATAAGGGCGATATCGTTCTGTGTGGCTTCGAATACGGTCGTGTTCGTGCGATGCGTAACGAACTGGGTCAGGAAGTGCTGGAAGCGGGTCCGTCTATCCCGGTGGAAATCCTCGGCTTGTCCGGTGTTCCGGCTGCGGGTGATGAAGTTACCGTTGTACGTGACGAGAAGAAAGCACGTGAAGTTGCACTGTACCGTCAGGGCAAATTCCGCGAAGTTAAACTGGCTCGTCAGCAGAAATCTAAACTCGAGAACATGTTCGCCAACATGACCGAAGGCGAAGTTCACGAAGTGAATATCGTCCTGAAGGCAGACGTACAGGGTTCTGTGGAAGCGATCTCCGACTCCTTGCTGAAACTGTCTACTGACGAAGTTAAAGTGAAGATCATCGGTTCTGGTGTAGGTGGTATCACCGAAACCGACGCCACCCTGGCTGCGGCGTCCAACGCCATCCTGGTTGGCTTTAACGTTCGTGCTGATGCCTCTGCACGTAAAGTGATTGAAGCGGAAAGCCTGGATCTGCGTTACTACTCCGTCATTTATAACCTGATCGACGAAGTGAAAGCGGCGATGAGCGGTATGCTGTCTCCTGAACTGAAACAGCAGATTATCGGTCTGGCGGAAGTTCGTGACGTGTTCAAATCGCCGAAATTTGGTGCCATTGCAGGCTGTATGGTTACCGAAGGTGTGGTTAAACGTCACAACCCGATCCGCGTCCTGCGCGACAACGTGGTTATCTACGAAGGCGAGCTGGAGTCCCTGCGCCGCTTCAAAGATGATGTTAACGAAGTCCGTAACGGTATGGAATGTGGTATCGGCGTTAAGAACTACAACGACGTCCGCACTGGCGATGTGATCGAAGTATTCGAAATCATCGAGATCCAACGTACCATCGCTTAAGGTTTTTAGGGTTCCATGCGGGGTAAGGCGTTTACGCCGCATCCGGCATGGATTGCCTGATGCGACGCTGGCGCGTCTTACCAGGCCTACGTGAACAGCCCTTCCACCTGAAATTAATTTTAAAAAGGGGCTAACAGCCCCTTTTTTGTCAGGAGAATTTATTATGGCGAAAGAATTTGGTCGCCCGCAGCGCGTAGCGCAGGAAATGCAAAAAGAGATCGCTCTCATCCTGCAGCGTGAAATTAAAGATCCTCGTCTGGGCATGATGACCACCGTTTCCGGTGTCGAAATGTCTCGTGACCTGGCGTATGCCAAAGTATATGTGACGTTCCTCAACGACAAAGATGAAGACGCGGTTAAAGCGGGCATCAAAGCGTTGCAGGAAGCTTCTGGTTTCATCCGCAGTCTGCTGGGTAAAGCGATGCGTCTGCGTATCGTGCCGGAACTGACCTTCTTCTACGACAACTCACTGGTTGAAGGGATGCGTATGTCAAACCTGGTGACCAGCGTGGTCAAACATGACGAAGAGCGTCGTGTTAACCCGGACGACAGCAAGGAGGACTAATGAGTCGTCCTCGTCGTCGCGGTCGCGACATTAACGGCGTTTTGTTGCTGGATAAACCGCAGGGTATGTCCAGCAACGATGCGCTGCAAAAAGTGAAACGTATATATAACGCCAACCGTGCCGGACACACCGGCGCGCTGGACCCGCTGGCAACTGGCATGTTGCCGATTTGCCTCGGGGAAGCGACGAAGTTTTCCCAGTATCTGCTGGACTCCGACAAACGCTATCGGGTGATTGCGCGTCTTGGACAGCGTACCGATACTTCCGACGCCGATGGACAAATCGTTGAAGAACGTCCGGTAACCTTTAGTGCAGAGCAACTGGCGGCGGCGCTGGATACTTTCCGCGGCGATATCGAACAGATCCCTTCGATGTATTCAGCACTGAAATATCAGGGCAAAAAACTGTACGAATACGCGCGTCAGGGCATTGAAGTTCCGCGTGAAGCGCGCCCGATTACCGTTTATGAATTGCTGTTTATTCGCCATGAAGGCAATGAGCTGGAGCTGGAAATTCACTGCTCAAAAGGCACTTATATCCGCACTATCGTTGACGACCTGGGGGAAAAACTCGGCTGTGGCGCGCATGTTATTTACCTGCGCCGTCTGGCGGTAAGTAAATATCCGGTTGAACGGATGGTGACCCTGGAGCACCTGCGTGAACTTGTTGAGCAAGCTGAACAGCAGGATATTCCGGCTGCGGAGTTACTTGATCCATTACTGATGCCAATGGACAGTCCAGCTTCGGACTATCCGGTGGTGAATCTTCCGTTAACGTCTTCTGTTTACTTCAAAAATGGTAACCCAGTTCGTACATCTGGTGCGCCGCTGGAAGGACTGGTTCGTGTTACAGAAGGTGAGAATGGCAAGTTTATCGGTATGGGTGAAATTGACGATGAAGGCCGCGTAGCGCCTCGTCGCCTGGTGGTTGAATATCCGGCGTAATGTTAACCGTCTTGCGATAACAGGTCGCTACGAGTAGAATACTGCCGCTTAACGTCGCGTAAAATGTTTAACACTTTGCGTAACGTACACTGGGATCGCTGAATTAGAGATCGGCGTCCTTTCATTCTATATACTTTGGAGTTTTAAAATGTCTCTAAGTACTGAAGCAACAGCTAAAATCGTTTCTGAGTTTGGTCGTGGTGAAAACGACACCGGTTCTACTGAAGTTCAGGTAGCACTGCTGACTGCACAGATCAACCACCTGCAGGGCCACTTTGCAGAGCACAAAAAAGATCACCACAGCCGTCGTGGTCTGCTGCGCATGGTTTCTCAGCGTCGTAAACTGCTCGACTACCTGAAACGTAAAGACGTAGCACGTTACACCCAGCTCATCGAGCGCCTGGGTCTGCGTCGCTAATTCTTGCGAGTTTCAGAAAAGGGGCCTGAGTGGCCCCTTTTTTCAAACTGACGGCAGCAATTCACTGGAAACTAATGTATTGTTGCTATGAATGATCTTCCGTTGCAGAGGTTCGCGCGGCTAATGAGAGGCTTTACCCACATTTGGCTGGGTTAGGGTTGTCATTAGTCGCGAGGATGCGCAGAAGATCGGGTATTAACACCAGTACCGTAAGGTACTGTCTAAGAAAGAAAAGGGTATTACATTGCTTAATCCGATCGTTCGTAAATTCCAGTACGGCCAACACACCGTGACTTTGGAAACCGGCATGATGGCGCGTCAAGCCACTGCCGCTGTTATGGTTAGCATGGATGACACCGCGGTATTTGTTACCGTTGTCGGCCAGAAAAAAGCCAAACCAGGTCAGGACTTCTTCCCACTGACCGTTAACTATCAGGAGCGTACCTACGCTGCTGGTCGTATCCCGGGTAGCTTCTTCCGTCGTGAAGGCCGCCCAAGCGAAGGCGAAACCCTGATCGCGCGTCTGATTGACCGCCCGATTCGCCCGCTGTTCCCGGAAGGCTTCGTCAACGAAGTTCAGGTTATCGCCACCGTGGTTTCTGTTAACCCGCAGGTTAACCCGGATATCGTCGCGATGATTGGTGCTTCCGCAGCACTGTCTCTGTCTGGTATTCCGTTCAATGGTCCGATTGGTGCTGCCCGCGTAGGTTACATCAATGACCAGTACGTACTGAACCCGACTCAGGACGAGCTGAAAGAGAGCAAACTGGACCTGGTTGTTGCCGGTACGGAAGCTGCTGTGCTGATGGTTGAATCTGAAGCTGAACTGCTGAGCGAAGACCAGATGCTGGGCGCAGTAGTGTTCGGTCATGAACAACAGCAGGTTGTTATTCAGAACATCAATGAACTGGTGAAAGAAGCCGGTAAACCGCGTTGGGACTGGCAGCCGGAGCCGGTAAACGAAGCGCTGAACGCGCGCGTTGCTGCACTGGCTGAAGCTCGTCTGAGCGATGCTTACCGCATCACCGACAAACAAGAGCGTTATGCGCAGGTTGATGTCATCAAATCTGAAACCATCGCTACGCTGCTTGCTGAAGATGAAACCCTGGACGAAAACGAACTGGGTGAAATTCTGCACGCTATCGAGAAAAATGTTGTTCGTAGCCGTGTACTGGCAGGCGAACCGCGTATCGACGGTCGTGAAAAAGATATGATCCGTGGTCTGGATGTGCGTACTGGCGTGCTGCCGCGTACTCACGGTTCTGCGCTGTTCACCCGTGGTGAAACGCAGGCGCTGGTTACCGCAACGCTGGGTACTGCACGTGACGCGCAAGTTCTTGATGAACTGATGGGCGAACGTACTGACACCTTCCTGTTCCACTACAACTTCCCTCCGTACTCCGTAGGTGAAACCGGCATGGTCGGTTCTCCGAAGCGTCGTGAAATTGGCCACGGTCGTCTGGCGAAGCGCGGCGTGCTGGCAGTAATGCCGGATATGGACAAATTCCCGTACACCGTACGTGTTGTGTCTGAAATCACCGAATCCAACGGTTCCTCTTCTATGGCTTCCGTGTGCGGCGCGTCTCTGGCGCTGATGGACGCAGGTGTGCCGATCAAAGCCGCTGTTGCGGGTATCGCAATGGGGCTGGTGAAAGAAGGCGACAACTACGTTGTACTGTCTGACATTTTGGGTGACGAAGATCACCTGGGCGATATGGACTTCAAAGTTGCGGGTTCCCGCGACGGTATCTCTGCACTGCAGATGGATATCAAAATTGAAGGTATCACCAAAGAGATCATGCAGGTTGCGCTGAACCAGGCTAAAGGTGCGCGTCTGCACATCCTGGGTGTAATGGAACAGGCGATCAACGCGCCGCGTGGCGATATCTCTGAGTTCGCACCGCGTATCCATACCATCAAGATCAACCCGGACAAGATCAAAGATGTTATCGGTAAAGGCGGTTCTGTAATCCGTGCTCTGACCGAAGAAACAGGCACCACCATCGAAATCGAAGATGACGGTACTGTGAAGATCGCAGCGACCGATGGCGAGAAAGCGAAACACGCAATTCGTCGTATCGAAGAGATCACTGCAGAAATCGAAGTGGGCCGCGTCTACAATGGTAAAGTGACCCGTATCGTTGACTTTGGCGCATTTGTTGCCATTGGTGGCGGTAAAGAAGGTCTGGTCCACATCTCTCAAATCGCTGACAAACGCGTTGAGAAAGTGACCGATTACCTGCAGATGGGTCA
Organism: Escherichia sp. E2562; assembly: GCF_005781075.1. NCBI lineage: Bacteria > Pseudomonadati > Pseudomonadota > Gammaproteobacteria > Enterobacterales > Enterobacteriaceae > Escherichia > Escherichia sp. E2562. The sequence continues at coordinate 107,524 of NZ_VATM01000019.1, forward strand.
GGAAGTACCGGTGAAAGTTCTGGAAGTTGATCGCCAGGGCCGTATCCGTCTGAGCATTAAAGAAGCGACTGAGCAGTCTCAACCTGCTGCAGCACCGGAAGCTCCGGCTGCTGAACAGGGCGAGTAAGGTTGCCATTTGCCCTCCGCTGCGGCGGGGGGCTTTTAACCGGGCAGGACGCCTTGTTAGCAACCGGGAACAGGACGTTCATTCAACCGTGGTCTTCGGGAGTGGGAAATGAAGCCTTTTTTGCGCTGGTGTTTCGTTGCGACAGCACTTACGCTTGCAGGATGCAGTAATACTTCCTGGCGTAAAAGTGAAGTCCTCGCGGTACCATTGCAACCGACTTTACAGCAGGAAGTGATTCTGGCACGTATGGAACAAATCCTTGCCAGTCGGGCTTTAACCGATGACGAACGCGCACAGCTTTTATATGAGCGCGGAGTGTTGTATGATAGTCTCGGTCTGAGGGCATTAGCGCGTAACGATTTTTCGCAAGCGCTGGCAATCCGACCGGATATGCCTGAAGTATTCAATTACTTAGGCATATATTTAACGCAGGCAGGCAATTTTGATGCTGCCTATGAAGCGTTTGATTCTGTACTTGAGCTTGATCCAACTTACAACTACGCGCACTTGAATCGCGGGATCGCATTATATTACGGCGGTCGTGACAAGTTAGCGCAAGATGATCTGCTGGCGTTTTATCAAGACGATCCCAATGATCCTTTCCGTAGTCTGTGGCTTTATCTCGCCGAGCAGAAGCTCGATGAGAAGCAGGCTAAAGAAGTGTTGAAACAGCACTTCGAAAAATCGGACAAGGAACAGTGGGGATGGAACATTGTCGAGTTCTACCTGGGCAACATTAGCGAACAAACGTTAATGGATAGGCTCAAGGCGGACGCAACGGATAACACCTCGCTCGCTGAGCATCTCAGTGAAACCAACTTCTATTTAGGTAAGTACTACCTAAGTCTGGGGGATTTGGACAGCGCCACGGCACTGTTCAAACTGGCGGTTGCCAACAACGTTCATAACTTTGTTGAGCACCGATACGCATTGTTGGAATTATCGCTCCTGGGCCAGGACCAAGATGACCTGGCAGAATCGGACCAGCAATAGCTGACGTACACATCAGCCCGTAATCTTTTTTGATTGCCATCACCTTAACGGGTGAGGGCGTTGTTGTTCGTTAATACACCTACTTTGAGCCGGTTCACACTTTTCAATGAAAATTGCTGATCAATTTCATGATGAGTTATGTAGACTGGCCGCCATTAATTTTGAGGCACACGTACTACATGGCTGAATTCGAAACCACTTTTGCAGATCTGGGCCTGAAGGCTCCTATCCTTGAAGCCCTTAACGATCTGGGTTACGAAAAACCATCTCCAATTCAGGCAGAGTGTATTCCACATCTGCTGAATGGCCGCGACGTTCTGGGTATGGCCCAGACGGGGAGCGGAAAAACTGCAGCATTCTCTTTACCTCTGCTGCAGAATCTTGATCCTGAGCTGAAAGCACCACAGATTCTGGTGCTGGCACCGACCCGCGAACTGGCGGTACAGGTTGCTGAAGCAATGACGGATTTCTCTAAACACATGCGCGGCGTAAACGTGGTTGCCCTGTACGGCGGCCAGCGTTATGACGTGCAATTACGCGCCCTGCGTCAGGGGCCGCAGATCGTTGTCGGTACTCCGGGCCGTCTGCTGGACCACCTGAAACGTGGCACTCTGGACCTCTCTAAACTGAGCGGTCTGGTTCTGGATGAAGCTGACGAAATGCTGCGCATGGGCTTCATCGAAGACGTTGAAACCATTATGGCGCAGATCCCGGAAGGTCATCAGACCGCTCTGTTCTCTGCAACCATGCCGGAAGCGATTCGTCGCATTACCCGCCGCTTTATGAAAGAGCCGCAGGAAGTGCGCATTCAGTCCAGCGTAACGACCCGTCCTGACATCAGCCAGAGCTACTGGACTGTCTGGGGCATGCGTAAAAACGAAGCACTGGTACGTTTCCTGGAAGCGGAAGATTTTGATGCGGCGATTATCTTCGTTCGTACCAAAAACGCGACTCTGGAAGTGGCTGAAGCTCTTGAGCGTAACGGCTACAACAGCGCCGCGCTGAACGGTGACATGAACCAGGCGCTGCGTGAGCAGACACTGGAACGCCTGAAAGATGGTCGTCTGGACATCCTGATTGCGACCGACGTTGCGGCCCGTGGCCTGGACGTTGAACGTATCAGCCTGGTGGTTAACTACGATATCCCGATGGATTCTGAGTCTTACGTTCACCGTATCGGTCGTACCGGTCGTGCGGGTCGTGCTGGCCGCGCGCTGCTGTTCGTTGAGAACCGTGAGCGTCGTCTGCTGCGCAACATTGAACGTACTATGAAGCTGACTATTCCGGAAGTAGAACTGCCGAACGCAGAACTGCTGGGCAAACGCCGTCTGGAAAAATTCGCCGCTAAAGTACAGCAGCAGCTGGAAAGCAGCGATCTGGATCAATACCGCGCACTGCTGAGCAAAATTCAGCCGACTGCAGAAGGTGAAGAGCTGGATCTCGAAACTCTGGCAGCCGCACTGCTGAAAATGGCACAGGGTGAACGTACTCTGATTGTTCCGCCAGATGCGCCGATGCGTCCGAAACGTGAATTCCGTGACCGTGATGATCGTGGTCCGCGCGATCGTAACGACCGTGGCCCGCGTGGCGACCGTGAAGATCGTCCGCGTCGTGAACGTCGTGACGTTGGCGATATGCAGCTGTACCGCATTGAAGTGGGCCGTGATGATGGTGTTGAAGTTCGTCATATCGTTGGCGCGATTGCTAACGAAGGCGACATCAGCAGCCGTTACATCGGTAACATCAAGCTGTTTGCTTCTCACTCCACCATCGAACTGCCGAAAGGTATGCCGGGTGAAGTGCTGCAACACTTTACGCGCACTCGCATTCTCAACAAGCCGATGAACATGCAGTTACTGGGCGATGCACAGCCGCATACTGGCGGTGAGCGTCGTGGCGGTGGTCGTGGTTTCAGTGGCGAGCGTCGTGAAGGTGGTCGTGAAGGCGGTCGTAACTTCAGCGGTGAACGTCGTGAAGGTGGTCGTGGTGATGGTCGTCGTTTTAGCGGCGAACGTCGTGAAGGCCGCGCACCGCGTCGTGATGACTCTACCGGTCGCCGTCGTTTCGGTGGTGATGCGTAATCATCGCTGAACAGCGAACACAATCTGTAAAATAATATATACAGCCCCGATTTTAACAATCGGGGCTTTTTTTCTGTCTTTTGTACTCGTGTACTGGTACAGTGCGATGCATAACAACGCAGTCGCACTATTTTTCACTGGAGAGAAGCCCACATGGCAACACTAACCACCACCCAAACGTCACCGTCGCTGCTTGGCGGCGTGGTGATTATCGGCGGCACCATTATTGGCGCAGGGATGTTTTCTCTGCCAGTGGTCATGTCCGGTGCGTGGTTCTTCTGGTCAATGGCGGCGCTGATCTTCACTTGGTTCTGCATGCTGCATTCCGGATTGATGATTCTGGAAGCTAACCTGAATTACCGGATCGGTTCGAGTTTTGACACCATCACCAAAGATTTGCTGGGCAAAGGCTGGAACGTGGTCAACGGCATTTCCATTGCCTTTGTGCTCTATATCCTGACCTATGCCTATATTTCTGCCAGTGGTTCGATTCTGCATCACACCTTCGCGGAGATGTCGCTGAACGTCCCGGCACGCGCGGCGGGTTTTGGTTTTGCACTGTTGGTGGCGTTTGTGGTGTGGTTGAGCACCAAAGCGGTCAGCCGGATGACGGCGATTGTGCTGGGGGCGAAAGTCATTACCTTCTTCCTCACCTTCGGCAGTCTGCTGGGGCATGTACAGCCTGCGACATTGTTCAACGTCGCCGAAAGCAATGCATCTTATGCGCCGTATTTGCTGATGACCCTGCCGTTCTGCCTGGCGTCGTTTGGTTATCACGGTAACGTGCCAAGCCTGATGAAGTATTACGGCAAAGATCCGAAAACCATCGTGAAATGCCTGGTGTACGGTACGCTGATGGCGCTGGCGCTGTATACCATCTGGTTGCTGGCGACGATGGGTAACATCCCTCGTCCGGAGTTTATCGGCATCGCCGAGAAGGGCGGTAATATTGATGTGCTGGTACAGGCATTAAGCGGCGTGCTGAACAGCCGTAGCCTGGACCTTCTGCTGGTCGTGTTCTCAAACTTTGCGGTAGCGAGTTCGTTCCTTGGCGTAACGCTGGGTTTGTTTGACTATCTGGCAGATCTGTTTGGTTTCGACGACTCGGCTATGGGCCGTTTGAAAACAGCATTGCTGACCTTTGCCCCGCCTGTCGTGGGTGGTCTGCTGTTCCCGAACGGATTCCTGTACGCCATTGGTTATGCCGGTTTAGCGGCGACCATCTGGGCGGCAATAGTTCCGGCGTTGCTGGCCCGCGCATCACGTAAACGCTTTGGTAGCCCGAAATTCCGCGTCTGGGGCGGCAAACCGATGATTGTGCTGATTCTGGTGTTTGGCGTTGGTAACGCATTGATCCATATTTTATCGAGCTTTAATTTGCTGCCGGTGTATCAGTAATCAGCGGTGCCTTATCCGACATGTCTGCTGCCTACACAATGCCTGATGTGCTTCGCTTATCAGGCCTACGTAGGACTGCGTTGCCAGCTCGGATAAGGCTTCCCGCGTTAAAACACACTATCCCAACAACTCTTCCTTCACATCCATCGCCAGCTCAAACGAATGCAGCCGCGCCTGGTGGTCGAAAATCTGCCCGTTAACCATAATCTCATCAGCGTCGGTTTCGCGCAGGATCGACTGCAAGCCATGACGCACTTTCGTTTTATCGCCCACCAGCGACATACTCAGCGCCTGCTGCACGCCATACTGCTCGGATGGCGACCAGAACTGATCCATATTTTGAATCGGTGGCGGCAGTTGCCCGGTTTCGCCGCGGCGCAGCTTCACAAAGGCTTGCTGCATCGAGGTAAACAGGAATTCGGCATCGCGGTTGCTGTCGGCAGCGATAATATTGATGCACACCATCGCGTACGGTTTTTCCAGCCGTGCCGATGGTTTGAAGTTGCTGCGATAAAGATGCAGCGCCTGGAACAGCATATCCGGCGCGAAGTGTGAGGCAAACGCGAACGGCAGACCAAGCTGCGCTGCCAGTTGCGCACTGTAAAGGCTGGAGCCTAGCAACCACACGGGGATTTTCTCGCCATAGCCCGGTACTGGGCGCACATGCGGATTGGGATCGCGGGCGTCAAACCAGTCCACCAGTTCTGCGACATCGCGGGGGAAATTATCAATATCGCCGCTCATATGACGACGTAGCGCCATCATGGTTCGTTGATCGCTACCCGGTGCACGACCCAGCCCCAAATCGATTCGCCCCGGATAGAGTGTATTAAGCGTGCCGAACTGTTCGGCAATGACCAACGGTGAGTGGTTAGGCAACATCACGCCGCCGGAACCCAGATGCAGCGTGGTGGTATTCGCCGCCAGATAGCCAATCAATACCGACGTTGCAGCACTGGCAATGCCGGTCATATTGTGGTGTTCCGCCAGCCAGTAGCGATGATAGCCGCGCTTTTCAGCCAGACGAGCGAGGTCGAGAGAGTGGGAGAACGCTTCTCGCGCTGAAGAACCTTCGGGAATGGGGGCCAGATCGAGTAGCGAAAACGCAATGGTTTTATCAGTCATAACAGCTCACTTTGTTACCGATTAATCTTTAATACTGCATTAAAGAGTAGTTAAAGTTGTTAACAAAGTGAGCTATATACTTACGCTTGCAGCTCCAGCCCGGCCAGCCGCCGCCAGTAGCCGTTACAGTCGCTGTTTGCCGTCAGCGGTAGTGGCGCAGCGCCATTTTCATTAGCGCGGAAGGCGTCGAGCATCGCGAAAGTGTCAGTACCCTGCGGTGACAGGCGGACCACATCAACCAATCCCTGCATGGATGCCAGCTCGTTACCGAGGTTGTAAACGTAGCCGCTCATGGTCTGAATGCCGTTGAGTACAAACACTTGTTGGTTTTCCTGCGACAGCACGTTGCGCCCGTTCGGATACTTAATGCAGCAGGTTTCACACTCATCTTTCGGGCGGTCTTCCGAACGCGCGGTAAAGCAGCGGGCGGAGTAGGCCAGTGGCAGATGACCGTAGCTCAGGACTTCCACTTCAAACTGGTTGCGAATGCCCAGTTCATCGCACTGATTAAGCAGATTCACTAGCCAGTCGCGGGAAAGCTCCACCGGCATACACCAGCGCATCATGCCCTGTTTAAGCAATATGTTCAGCGTCACCGCGTTGTAGCAGTTCAGTGCATGCCCGGCGACGAACGGCAGTTTGCGCTCAGCGCACATATTCACCACGCCGAGATCGCTGGCTTCAATCAGAAACTCACCGTTCTCAACATAGCGTTTCAGTTCGCCCAGTTCGGAGGATGCCTGCACAAGCGCCAGCGTGGAGAGCACAATCTGCTTGCCACTTCCGGCGAGCGATTTTGCCATCTCCAGCCAGTCGCCAACTTTGGTTGCCCGGCGCTTGCTGCATACCGCTTCACCAAGATAAATCACGTCGGCGCTGCTGGCTGCGGCCTGCTGATAAAATTCTTCCAGCGTCTCTTTTGGCCAGTACCACAGCACCGGCCCTAAGGAATATTTCATTGCTTTTCTCACTGCCATTTACGGTGATACGCGCCAAGGGTGGTCTGCGTGCCTTCGGACATCGACCCGAGCGTCTCCATCCACGCGCTTTGCGGTACGAAGTTTTGCGGATCGGCCTTACAACGGTCGATAGCCTGACGCCAGACTTTCGCCACCTGGCTGACATACGCCGGGCTACGCTGGCGGCCTTCAATTTTCACCGAAGCAATATTTGCCGCCATTAACTCCGGCAGCAGTTCCAGGGTATTGAGACTGGTTGGTTCTTCAAGCGCGTGATAACGCTCGCCGTCCACCAGATAACGCCCTTTACACAGCGTCGGATAACCTGCGTTTTCGCCGTCCTGATAACGGTCGATCAGCACTTCGTTCAGGCGGGATTCCAGCCCCTGCGGCGTTTGTTGCCAGCGCACGAAGCGGGCCGGAGAACACGCGCCCACGGTGTTGGGCGATTCCCCCGTCAGATACGACGACAGATAGCAACGGCCTTCCGACATAATGCACAGGCTGCCGAAAGCGAACACTTCCAGCGGTACAGGGGTAACCCGCGCCAGTTGTTTCACCTGATGAATCGACAACACGCGCGGTAGCACCACGCGGGCAACGTCAAAATGGCGATGATAGAAGTTAATCGCCTCTTCATTGGTTGCCGAAGCCTGCACTGACACATGACGCTCAATATGCGGGTATCGCTCGGCGGCGTACTCCAGCATGGCGAGGTCGGCGAGGATCAGCGCGTCGGCACCCAGCTGCGCCGCCATATCCACGGCGCGCTGCCAACGGGCGTAACCGTCCGGATGCGCAAAAGTGTTAATTGCGATGTGAAGTTTGCGGTGATGTTGATGAACAAAACTCACCGCTTCCTGCAATTTTTTCTCGGTAAAGTTAAGGCCGGCGAAGTGACGGGCATTAGTATCATCTTTTAGCCCGATATAAACAGCATCTGCGCCGTTTTCGATGGCCGCCTTAAGCGCCGGGAGATTTCCGGCAGGGCAGAGCAGCTCCATAATTTTTCCTGAAGGTTGCGCAGTCAAAGCGCAAAAATGTTAACGAACTGGGATTTTAGTTAACCCTGCTGCGACAATTTTTGATTTAAGGCAGTTAAAGTTGTATTGGTGGTAGCAGCAATTTCATATGGAATTGTTGATTTATACCGCCATGTTATTTTTCCAATATGGCAAAATAGGATGATTGTTGAAGCAGGGAGTAAAACTCGTGTTGGATAAACTGCGTTCCCGCATTGTGCATTTGGGGCCATCTCTGTTGAGTGTACCGGTAAAACTGACGCCATTTGCGCTTAAACGCCAGGTTCTTGAGCAGGTCTTAAGCTGGCAATTCCGTCAGGCGCTGGACGACGGCGAGCTGGAGTTTCTTGAAGGCCGCTGGTTAAGTATTCATGTGCGTGATATTGACCTGCAATGGTTTACCTCGGTGGTGAATGGCAAACTGGTTGTCAGCCAGAACGCGCAAGCTGATGTGAGTTTTAGTGCCGACGCCAGCGATCTGCTGATGATTGCGGCGCGTAAACAAGATCCAGACACGCTCTTCTTCCAACGTCGGCTGATGATTGAAGGCGATACGGAGCTGGGGCTGTATGTGAAAAACCTGATGGACGCCATTGAACTGGAGCAGATGCCGAAAGCCTTACGTATGATGCTGCTGCAACTGGCGGATTTTGTTGAGGCGGGAATGAAAACCGCGCCTGAAACCAAACAGACATCGGTAGGTGAACCATGCTAATTCGAGTAGAAATTCCCATTGATGCGCCGGGTATTGATGCCCTGCTGCGTCGTTCATTCGAAAGCGATGCGGAAGCGAAGCTGGTTCACGATCTGCGTGAAGATGGCTTTCTGACGCTGGGCCTGGTGGCGACAGATGACGAAGGTCAGGTCATTGGCTATGTGGCATTCAGTCCGGTAGATGTGCAGGGCGAAGACCTGCAATGGGTCGGCATGGCTCCGTTGGCGGTTGATGAAAAATACCGTGGACAGGGGCTGGCACGCCAACTGGTCTATGAAGGACTCGATTCGCTTAATGAGTTCGGCTATGCCGCAGTGGTGACGCTGGGCGATCCGGCGCTGTACAGTCGTTTCGGCTTTGAACTGGCGGCGCATCACGATCTGCGTTGCCGCTGGCCGGGCACTGAAAGCGCCTTCCAGGTACATCGTTTAGCGGATGACGCGCTGAACGGCGTAACCGGGCTGGTTGAGTATCACGATCACTTCAATCGCTTTTAATCTCCGGGGTTTGCAGACTCCTTAATAACTCTGCAAACCCTGCGCCTTCCGCTACCAGACGCTCTTTCTGCCGTTTGGTCAGTTGCTTAACGCGATATTCCGCCCGTAGTGCTAGCGAACGGTCACCCACTGGCGCGGAAAACGCCAGCGTTAGTTCACCTTTCCCACGCAGTGCTTTTGCCCCTTTGCCGCTCTGATGTTGCTGATAGCGGCGTTCGACATCCGTGGTGATCCCGGTATAAAGCTTATTGTCGGCGGTACGGATCAAGTAAAGAAACCAGGGTGTCATCGTCTGCGTCACATGTTAAGGTCTGGCCCACAGTATAAAAGAGAACAGCAATGGAAACACTCACCGCCATCAGCCGTTGGCTGGCAAAACAACATGTTGTCACCTGGTGTGTGCAGCAGGAAGGGGAACTCTGGTGCGCTAATGCCTTTTATCTTTTTGATGCGCAGAAAGTTGCCTTCTACATTTTGACGGAAGAAAAAACGCGCCACGCGCAGATGAGCGGGCCGCAGGCGGCGGTTGCCGGAACGGTAAACGGGCAGCCGAAAACGGTAGCGTTAATCCGTGGCGTGCAGTTTAAAGGCGAGATCCGCAGGCTGGAAGGTGAGGAAAGCGACCACGCGCGCAAGGCGTACAATCGTCGCTTTCCGGTTGCCCGAATGCTGTCGGCGCCGGTGTGGGAAATCCGGCTCGATGAAATCAAATTCACCGACAATACGCTGGGCTTTGGTAAAAAAATGATTTGGCTACGTAATTCAGGCACCGAGCAGGCGTAACGCCTCGCGGTTAAACGCTGGCAAATCGTCCGGTGTTCGGCTGGTAACCAGCTGATCTTTATCGACCACCACTTCCTGATCGTAAAATTCCGCGCCCGCGTTTTTAACATCAATAATGATCGGTTTAACGGCGGTCAGTTTGCGCCCCCGAATCACATCGGCGCTGATCAGCAGCTGCGGGCCGTGACAGATGGCGAAAACCGGTTTGCCGCTATTCACAAAATCACGGGTGAAGGTGACAAAACGGTTGTCGCCACGCAGATAATCCGGTGAATGACCGCCTGGTAGCAGCAGGGCATCAAACTCTGCTGGCGTCACTTCATCGATGGATTTATCGATGGTGACGCTGGCTTCTCCTTTTTTGCCTTTCACCGTTTTACCCGCTTGTTTTTCAATGGTAATCACTTCGTGTCCGGCTTTACGGAACTCGTCAGCAGGTGAAGTAAATTCTGAATCCTCAAATTCATCAGTGATTAAAACGGCAATCTTCTTACTCATGTTTCCTCCGCGTTGTTGCATTGGATGAGGCGAATTTCTCACGATCGGGGATAATTACCTCGTAGACTATTAAGCCTGGTGCATGTACCAGGGAGCGCAAGGCGGACAATTCTGTAAAGGAGCGAAGATGAGTCAGGTACTGATTACAGGCGCAACGGGGCTGGTGGGCGGTCACCTGCTGCGGATGTTGATTAATGAACCGAAAGTTAACGCCATAGCCGCGCCGACGCGACGCCCGTTGGGCGATATGCCTGGCGTGTTTAATCCCCATGATCCGCAACTGACCGACGCGCTGGCGCAGGTCACCGATCCCATCGACATTGTGTTTTGTTGTCTCGGCACCACGCGGCGAGAAGCGGGGAGCAAAGAGGCGTTTATTCATGCCGATTACACGCTGGTTGTGGACACCGCATTAACCGGGCGGCGACTGGGCGCTCAGCATATGCTGGTGGTTAGTGCTATGGGTGCCAATGCCCACTCGCCGTTTTTCTATAACCGCGTCAAAGGGGAGATGGAAGAAGCCTTAATTGCCCAGAACTGGCCGAAACTAACCATCGCTCGCCCGTCGATGTTGCTGGGTGACCGTAGCAAACAGCGAATGAACGAAACGCTTTTTGCGCCGCTGTTCCGTTTGTTACCCGGTAACTGGAAATCCATTGATGCGAGAGACGTGGCGCGGGTCATGCTGGCAGAGGTGATGCGGCCAGAGCATGAAGGTGTGACCATTTTAAGCTCTTCAGAATTACGCAAAAGAGCTGAATAATTATTCCCAGGAATTGATAGTGAGCGTAATATTCACGCGCTCAATTATCATAACTTATTCCTGGGGAATGCTATGACTGGTCAGTCTTCATCTCAGGCGGCAACGCCCATTCAGTGGTGGAAACCCGCGCTTTTCTTTCTCGTTGTCATTGCCAGTCTCTGGTATGTGAAATGGCAACCTTACTACGGCAAAGCCTTTACTGCCGCTGAAACCCACAGTATCGGTAAATCTATCCTTGTGCAGGCGGATGCTAATCCGTGGCAAGCGGCGTTGGATTACGCGATGATCTATTTCCTCTCAGTATGGAAAGCGGCGGTGCTGGGTGTGATCCTCGGCTCGTTAATTCAGGTGCTGATCCCGCGTGACTGGCTGCTGCGCACGCTTGGGCAATCGCGCTTTCGCGGCACGCTGCTGGGAACGCTGTTTTCGCTGCCGGGTATGATGTGTACCTGCTGTGCGGCTCCGGTCGCGGCGGGGATGCGTCGCCAACAAGTGTCGATGGGCGGTGCGCTGGCATTCTGGATGGGGAATCCGTTGTTAAACCCGGCGACGCTGGTGTTTATGGGATTTGTCCTCGGCTGGGGCTTTGCCGCGATTCGTCTGGTGGCGGGGCTGGTGATGGTGTTGCTGATTGCGACGCTGGTGCAAAAATGGGTGCGTGAAACACCGCAAACGCAGATGCCAGTCGAAATTGACATGCCGGAAGTGCAGGGCGGGTTTTTTAGCCGCTGGGGCAGGGCGCTATGGACGCTTTTCTGGAGTACGATCCCGGTTTATATCCTTGCAGTACTGGCGTTGGGTGCCGCTCGCGTCTGGTTATTCCCCCATGCCGATGGCGCTGTCGATAACAGCCTGATGTGGGTAATGGCGATGGCGGTAGCGGGATGCTTGTTTGTCATTCCGACGGCGGCAGAAATTCCGATTGTACAAACGATGATGCTGGCAGGTATGGGAACTGCTCCGGCGCTGGCATTGTTGATGACGCTTCCAGCGGTAAGTTTGCCGTCGTTGATAATGTTGCGTAAAGCGTTTCCGGCGAAAGCCTTATGGCTGACGGGGGCGATGGTGGCAGTGTCAGGCGTGATTGTCGGCGGGCTGGCGCTGTTGTTCTAAATATGCCGGATGCGGCGCGAGCGCCTTATCCGGACTACGTTTTGTATCGTTGTAGGCCTGATAAGACGCGGCAAGCGTCGCATCAGGCATTACAAGGGGCTGCTATTTAATAAACGTAAACGCTGTGGTTACACGCTTCACGCCGCTCACCCGGCTGGCAATATCTGCCGCTGCTTTCGCTTCACGTTCAGTCACCAGCCCCATCAGGAACACTTCACCGTTTTCGGTAGTCACTTTCACGTTGGACGATTTCACCAGATCGCTGGTTAACAGCTGCGAACGCACTTTGGTGGTGATCCACGTATCGTTAGATGCTTCGCCCAGACCAATCGGCTGGCCCTGACGAATCTCGTTATACACTTCATTCGCGCCATCTACGCCCATAGCAATCTGTTTGGCGCGAGCCGAAAGTTCAGAGTTTGGTGACTGCCCAACCAGCAGCACTTTGCCCTGATAGGCCGTTACATTAATGCGCGCTTCTTTCTTAATCTGTTCGTCTTTCGACAATGCGCTGTTCACGCGCACTTCCAGGGTACCATCGTCCACCTGGGTGCCGACACTGCGTGGGTCAGTTGCGGCTTTGGTACCCACAGCAGCGGTACCCACTACGGCAGCGGCAACACAACCTTGTAACAGCAGCGCGGAAATAAGGACTGCGATTGGCGATAATGCCTTCATGTATTCTCCTTAATCATCCTGGTGAGGGAAAAGCGTGTTATCGATCAGATCGCACAGGCAATTTACCGTCAGCATATGCATTTCCTGAATGCGAGCACTACGATGCGAAGGAATGCGGATCTCCACATCCTGTGGCCCTAACAAACCTGCAAGTTCACCGCCGTCATAGCCGGTCAATGCCACAATGGTCATATCACGCGTAACGGCGGCTTCAACAGCTTTAACGATATCGCGACTGTTACCGCGAGTAGAAATGGCTAACAATACATCTCCCGCATGCCCCAGCGCCCGTACTTGTTTTGCATACACTTCATCATGTAAGCGATCGTTGGCAATCGCCGTTAAGACAACATTATCAGTATTTAGTGCAATGGCAGGTAGGCTGGGCCGCTCCGTTTCGAAACGGTTGATCATGCTGGCAGCAAAATGCTGTGCGTTGGCAGCGGAGGTTCCATTACCACAACAGAGGATTTTGTTGCCATTGAGCAGAGACTGAACCAGCGTCATGGCTGCACGGGAGATGGCATCCGGAAGCGCCTCTGCCGCCGCAATTTGAGTTTGAATGCTTTCAGTGAAGCAAGCTTTAATTCTTTCTTGCACGCTAATCCTTAAACCTTAATTATGAGTGGTCATTAAAGGCATCCTTAATCCACTCAACCTCATTCCCGGTGAAGGCTACCACATCGAACCTGCAATCCACAGTATCAAAACTCCCATTATGACGCGCGAGCCACAAGCGGGCAGTCTGTAATAATTTGTGTTGTTTGCTGCGGGTCACACTGGCCACCGCGCCGCCGTATAGGGCAGAGCGGCGGTAGCGCACTTCGACAAAAACGGTGGTCTGGCCTTCACGCATTATCAGATCGATCTCGCCGCCACGCTCGTTCACGTTAGCGGCGATAAACCGCAGTCCTTTGCCTTCCAGCCAGCGACGCGCTTGTACTTCCCACGCATCGCCGGTCTGTTTAGTGGTTAACTGGCGGGGACTACCTGACCTTGTTGGTACTGTAGCCATGATAACTTCCTGTTAATCACGCAATCCGGGTTAGCCGTCAGACCTCCGGTATTACCGTTGATTTCAAAACCCTGAACCTGGCGCATTTGTGAGAAATGATTTGCCAGCGACCATGCATCAACACCCATTGCATACATGCGAGCCAGCGAATAATCATTATTCACCGCGCTGAGCGCCTGCTGCATTAGCGGCAGATTACCGCCTGCCAGCATCGGGATCTCGCTGTACTGTAATCCTTCCATCTCAAGTCGGAAATCAGGGCCAGCGGAGCCTTGTGCGCTGCGGGAACTGGCGTACAGCGTTGCGCCGCTATGGCTGCCGTTACGCATGGCGATCATCGGTTTGACGAAAGCGATTTCGCCCGGCGTTGCCACAATATAGACCGCGTCGACACGACCACCGTTATTAGTGAACTGGTCATCGGTTGGTGTGGTTTGCAGCGTCGGATTGTTTGTGGTCATGCCGGAATCAGTTGTCGCTCTGGGGGTAATCGGGCTACCCGTTAAAGCGATGCCGGAGCCGCCATTCACGCCCGCGCGTAATTCGCTGATGGAACCAAATTTTTGTTGCAGAACGGTACCGCCACCCAATTTCTGCCACTCTTGCGCGAAGGCGTTTGCTACGCGGTCGCCAAGCGAACTGCGCGGGATCAGCACCAGCGGCGCCTGTTTCCCCTGGTCACGAATATGACGTGCCGCATCGCGTGCTTCATCTTCCGGCGATAGCGCGAAGTAACAGATATTAGCGCGGTTTTCGATATTTTCCGGCTGATTCAGCGCCAGAACGTTCAGTGGAGTGTTGCTCTTCAGCAACTCCTCAACATTATTTTTCAGCAGCGGACCGACCACAATGCTCGCGCCGTCTTGCTGAACCTGGCTTAAGATCTGGCTAAGCGGTTGTGAAGAGGTATCGTAGATTTTCAGTTCTGCGGCTGGATTCGCTGGCGTGCTTACCGCCGCAGTACTTGCCGCAGGGGCGCTTACAGGCACCGGCTGCGCTGCGGTTTCTTCACCCGTTAGATCGTTAACCGAGGCTTGTGCCGGGCTGGCAACGCCATCCACGGTTTGTGGCTGGGGTTGTTCTGCCACGTCAGCGGCAGGCGCGGTAGCTACCTGGGCGATCACTGGCTGAGTGCCAATGTTTTTCGCCGCTTCAAAGCCTTGTTGAATTGTGCGACCAAATACCGCAGCCTGACCATTCAACGGCAGCAGCAGGGCGATTTTATTGGTTGACGCTGGTTTGAAAGCTTTTACGTTTACCAACTGTGTTGGCAGCATTTTCGCGCCCGGGTTGTTCGGATAACGTTTTTGCCAGTCGGCGATCCCGGCTTTCATCATGTTGGGATCGTTACGGTTATCAAACCAGACGCGTTGCAGATCCAGCCAGCCTTGCAGGATATTTTCGTCGGCGTTAATCACCAGCGTATTCGCCTGCTGTTGGGTCATGGACGATAGCGCTTGCCAGGTAGCATCAATATTCTGTTGCTTTTCCTTCGCGCCGAGCAGAGGTTCCTGGGCGACTAACGCACGCAGTAATTCCATGGAAGGACGTCCCTGGCTGGCATCGATTTTCGCCTGCCAGTAGCGCGCTTGCTGGTTTTGTTCTAAATCGGTTGGCGTGATTTTTGCCAACAAGGTCTGTGCGCCAGTAAAATCTTTTTGCGCCAGCTTGATTTCTACCGCCAGCAGCGTTTTCTCGCGACGCTGGGTATCGTTTAGTTCTTGCGGTAGTTGGTTAAACAACTCCACCGCTTGCCCGGTTTTGCCTTCTTTCACCAGTGCACGAATGGCGAGTAATTGCCAGTTGATCCTGGTATCATCAGAGCTTTGCTGCATCTGCTGTAGATAAAAGGCAGAATCGGCCTGCGCCGTCCCCTGCATGTAGGCAGTGGACTGATCGGGGGTATGGGTGCCACAACCGGCGAAAATTAGGGCTGCCAGAACAACAGGCAGACAACGCGCGGCTTTCAAACGAGAAAATGTTGAGGGTACCATAATGTATCCAGTGATATTTTTTTTACGCAATGCTCAATATTAAATCGGCAATACGGACGACACAATGAAACAACACCAATCGGCGGATAATTCTCAAGGCCAGCTCTATATTGTACCTACGCCAATCGGTAATCTGGCGGACATTACCCAGCGTGCGCTTGAGGTATTGCAGGCCGTTGATCTGATTGCTGCCGAGGATACCCGTCATACCGGTTTACTGCTGCAACATTTTGGGATAAACGCCCGGTTGTTCGCGCTTCATGACCATAATGAACAACAAAAAGCCGAAACGCTGCTGGCGAAGCTGCAAGAGGGGCAAAACATTGCGCTGGTTTCCGATGCTGGAACGCCGCTAATTAACGATCCTGGCTACCATCTGGTGCGTACCTGCCGTGAAGCGGGGATTCGCATAGTGCCACTACCGGGGCCATGTGCTGCCATCACTGCGTTAAGCGCTGCGGGTTTACCATCCGATCGTTTTTGTTATGAAGGCTTCCTGCCTGCCAAATCAAAAGGTCGTCGCGATGCGTTGAAAGCCATTGAAGCGGAACCACGTACGCTGATTTTTTATGAATCGACCCACCGTCTGTTAGATAGCCTGGAAGATATCGTTGCGGTATTGGGCGAATCGCGCTACGTGGTGCTGGCTCGTGAGCTCACCAAAACCTGGGAAACCATTCACGGCGCGCCCGTTGGCGAGCTGCTGGCGTGGGTAAAGGAAGATGAAAACCGCCGCAAAGGCGAAATGGTGCTGATTGTCGAAGGCCATAAGGCGCAGGAAGACGACTTACCCGCCGATGCACTGCGCACGCTGGCGCTGTTACAGGCCGAGCTTCCGCTGAAAAAAGCGGCGGCGCTGGCAGCAGAAATTCACGGCGTGAAGAAAAACGCGCTGTATAAGTACGCGCTGGAGCAGCAAGGGGAGTGATTTGATTACAGGCGTCGCAGCAGGAATAGAGCTACAACGCCTGTACCAGGCGAGTTAACGACGACACATCTCATCAATCACGCATGTGAAATGGTTATGCAGCCATAAAAACGAAGCCGGGATAGCGGTGGAGACTTTAGCCGTGAGAAAACGCGCTGTTGCATCCTGCTTTCCTTCGCCAGTCACCAGTAGCAAAACTTCGCGGGCATTGAGAATATCCTTCAGTCCTAAGGTGATCCCCCGGGTTACGGGGCGACCCGCGGTTATTAACATTTCATGTTGCTGCGTTCTGGCATCAAGTTGGCTGATATGGCAGGCCGGTTGCAGGCTTTCTCCCGGCTCGTTCAGCCCCAGATGACCGTTTTTCCCCAGTCCAAGTACGCACAAATCGATACCACCTTTGAGCGCAATCAGGTTCGTTACCCGCTCACACTCCGTCTCGTTAATATCTTCAGAGCGAAAGCTGATGAACTGGTCTTCACGTAGCCCCAGCGGCTGTACGATATGTTGCTGAAGGAAGGTTTCGCAGGTGCCGGGCAGGGTTAATGGCAGATCCACCCATTCGTCGAGCTTGACGAAGGTCAGCTGGCTGACATCAACATGCTGCTGGTGGATTTTTTCCACCAGATAATAATACGTCAGTAATGGCGTGGCTCCGGTCGCCAGGCAGATCACGGCGTTCGGTTTACTACGAATCACACCCAATAAATATTCGCTGGCGCGTTCACTTAACGCCGTATAGTTTTCAACTTGCTGAAGGATTTGCACAGGATGAAATTCCTTAAGTAAAGAGGCTCCGTCAGGTGCGATGCTCAAACCGATGGCAAACGCAAAATTGCCTGATGCGCTACGCTTATCAGGCCTACATCGTTTCTGCAATATATTGAATTTGCATGATTTTGTAGGCCGGATAAGGCGGTAACGCCGCATCCGGCATGAACAAAGCGATCTTTGTTAACAATCTGAGGCAGCGCCAGACGCAGTGCCTCGTTTTATTTATAAAATGCCGAAGGCGGAACAAACGATGGAAAGCACAAAAGTCACGCCGATTAACAGCACCGGATGCGCTTTTTTCACCCGTAGGAAGTAATACATCAGCAGGGTATAAGCCATCGGCAAAATATTCGGGAAGACTTTATCGAAGAAATCCTGTTGCAGAGCGACGCTGTGGGTACTGTCGATAGCAAACGACGTCACCACGTTAATATGCACATATGAAGCGATCAGCCCGCCAATTACCGTGATCCCGAGGATGGTTGCCGAACGGGCGATCATCTGCGAGTTTTCTCTAACTTTATCGATAGCCTTTACGCCGACCGAATAACCAACGTGGGTCCAGCCGACGCGGAGGAAAAAGATAATCAGGTACACGGCGAAGAACAGAATCGGCCCCAGCAGGTTTCCCTGGCTAGCAAATGATGAGCAAATTCCCGCCATAATCGGCAACAAAGTGAACCAGAAAATCGCATCGCCAATCCCGGCGATTGGGCCAAACAGTGCCACTTTGAGGCCTTTAATGGTGTCGCGGTTTTCCCCTTTCTCTTCCATCGAAATTAACAATCCCATCAGGAATCCGACCAGATTCGGATGGGTATTAATAAATTCGAGATTATCTTTCATCGCCGCGCTTAAGCCCGGTTTGTCGTCCTTATAAATCTTTTTCAGGATCGGCAACATCGCCCAGGTAAAACCGCCCGCCTGCATCCTTTCGTAGTTAAAGCTCGCTTGCAACAGCGACGAACGAAAGCCCAGACGGGTGATATCTTTTTTACTGATTTCAGATCCCATTGCTGTAGTCCTCTTCTTCATTTTTACTGGCAACGGGCTGCGGTTGCGCTTGCTGCCGGGATTTCGCATTGAAAAACTCATACACCGCAAAGCCTGCGCCCAGCACGGCAACCGGCAACAGGTTACTGACCTGGATGTAGCAAACAAACAGGAAACCAGCGATCAGGTAAGGGATATATTGCGCTTTGAACATCACGCGCAGCAGCAGACCAAAACCAACGGCAGGTAGAATGCCGCCAGCCACTTCAAAGCCGTGGGTCAGCCAGGCGGGCATCGCCTTCACCAGCGCCTGCATCGCGCCCTGCGCCAGGTAAGTACAGAGGAAAGCAATTACCGCATACGCTAAAGCGACAATCAGCATCGTTGTCCAGTTAAGTCGGGAAAACGCTGCTGTATCCGCCTCTTTCGCGCATTTATCGGCTTTGGTCATAAATAATGAGAATGCCGAATAGAAGAACAGAATGACGTACTGCATTAACAAACTAAACGGCAGGCCAAGACCAATTGCCGTTTTGGCATCAACGCCCGTAGACCATGCAATGACAGTGGTCATCAGACCCGCCATAATCGGGTTGGGCGGCTGAACACCCCCGGCAGGGGTTAATCCGGCGAAAGCCAGCTCTGTCAGACCACCGGTAATTAAGCCAGTCTGAATATCACCGAGAATAGCGCCAGTGAGGGTACAAACGATTATCGGGCGGAATAAAAATAAGGCTTCCAGCCAAAAATCAATCCCCAGAACGAAAACTAACGCCGCCAGGGATAGCCCCTGAATTAGGGTTATTTCATGCATTTTTATTACCTCAAACCAATATTAAGGCGATTTTAAATTTAGTCAGGAATTTGTTCTTTTTGATCGCCGGGGACGTCCTGGATAAAAACATTTACGCCGCGTTGTTTAATAAAATGTAAGTCCGTGAGATCTTGAGAATCGACATACACTTTACTGCTGATTTGCTTTTTCCCTTCCGAGAAATGCATATTACCGACGTTGACATCTTTCAGGTCAATACCACCTTCTACCAATTTACGTACCGTTTGTGGCGTACGGCAAATCAGGAAGATCTTCTGATGCGGCGCAGCTTTTCCGATAACATTAATGGTTTTTTCGATAGTAAAGAAACGAATGCCAAAGCCGTAGGTTTCTGCGGTAATCCCCATCAATTTCTGTTGAATATCATCGTTAGCGACGACATCATCCACGACCACCAGCAGATTCGCACCGATAGTGGATGTCCAGGTCACGCCAACCTGGCCATGAACCAGACGGTTATCAATACGGGTTAAGAGAATATTTGGACTGCTCATTGTGTAATCCTCACCATAAAGTTGAATAATATAATCTTTTTAAATATATTATTGTTGCGATATTGTACTGATGTATTTATTAAGGTTTAGTTATCTCCTTTGCCGTTAAGGCACTCCCCGATATTAATCGGGCAGTGCATTCTGAAAAATCGTATAAAATTAATGATTACGCGGAAATTCGATTCGCTGAACCACAGACATTAATTTTATTTCTGACGACTTCTTTCATCGCATCCATACCGACGCGCATATAATAACGAGGATCATTACCCTGCGGATTTTCCGCAAACCAGGCTTTTACCGCACCTGCGAAGGCAATTTTCAATTCCGTGGCAACGTTCACTTTTGTTACACCAAGCTCAATAGTGCGGCGGACAAATTCATCCGGGACATCGCTGGCACCATGCAGCACCAGAGGAACATCCACCACTTCACGAATTTCCGCCAGCCGCTGGAAATCAATCTTCGGCGTTTTGCTGTATAAGCCGTGCGCCGTACCAATCGCTACCGCCAGGCTGTCGACGCCAGTCAGTTCGACAAAGCGTTTAGCTTCTTGTGGATCGGTCAGGAATGCACTTTCGGCGTCGACGCTCATGTCATCTTCAACACCGCCCAGACGGCCCAGTTCTGCTTCCACGCTGCAATCCTGCGAGTGGCAGAAGTCGACAACCGATTTCACCAGCTTCACGTTCTCGGCAAATGGGAAGTGACTGCCGTCGATCATCGCACTGCGTACGCCTGTGTGGACTTTTCGGCGAATATCATCGAGTGATTCGTGGTGGTCGAGATGCAGCGCCAGCGGCATGTTGTAGGTTGTGGAATAGGCGCTACACAGAGCGTAGATCTCTTCTAGCGCAATATGTTTAAAGGTCCCCGGCGTCCCGGCGAGGATCACTGGCGATCGCATTTCGCTACATACTTCGAGGATCGCCTGGATCGTCTCGGCGTTATGAATGTTAAAGGCTGGCACCGCGTAGCCATTGGCCTGGGCGTCCTGTAACAGATATTTGGTGGAGATAATGCTCATAATGCGATCCTCTTATGCCTGCCACGGATGAATGATTACGCCTTGCACCACGCGGTTTACGGTGCCACTGGCGGATGGGGTATCCGGCGTATTGCCCATGTGCAACGACTGCATCAGTGCAAACGTCTGGGCGTACATCAGGAAGCAAAATGCCTGTTCAACGTCGATAAAGTGACGGGATGGCGGCAGGATGATATGCGGGCCAGCGGCGATAACATCGTTACTTTCCGCGGCGATGGCGATTACGCGCATTGCCTGGCTGTCATGGCGGAGTTCTGCCAGCAGATCAAGATCATACTGACGGGTGTAAGGGTGGCTGGAGATAAATACCACCACCAACGTTTCGTTATCGACCAGCGATTTCGGGCCATGACGGAATCCGGTCGGGGAATCATAAAAGGCCGCCAGTTTACCCGCCGTTAGTTCCAGCACTTTCAGCGCCGACTCGCGTGCTGCGCCCTGTAAGCCACCGCTACCGAGATAAACGATCCGTTTCCACGGTGCGTAACCAAACACACCTTCACTGAAATCGCCCAGTGAGGTCAGGATCGCCTGGCAACGATCCGCCACATCGCGGAAGCTCTGGCTGTTGATCGTCTCAGGTGCGAAAACCGCGAGGCAGCTGGCCATCATGGTGGTAATGCTGCTGGTCATCGCAAAGCCGCGATCGTGTGTTTCTGCGGGCATCAGCAGGACAAACGCGTTGTCGCTGTTGATCGCGTTTTGGTAAAGATCGCCCGCTTCGTTGCAGGTGATCGGCAGGTGATAGCACTCGGGTACAAACTGATTCGCCAGTTCCACGGCGGCAACGCTTTCCGGGCTGTTGCCGGAACGCCCGAAGGAGATCAACAGCAGCGGATGAGCTGGGTTCAGGTAGTCCATCGGATTAGTGACCAGATCGGTGGTTGGTACGGCGCTGAAGTTTTTACCGGTATGGCTGGCGAGCCACGGCGCGATGATGTCACCGATAAATGCCGAGGTTCCGGCTCCGGTCAGGATGATCCGCAGATTCTCTTTGCGCAGTAACGGTTCAAGGAAGTTACTGAGCGCGGAACGTAACGCGTCGATGTTGGTGAGGGAACGGATCCATGCGCGAGGCTGATGACGGATCTCTTCTTCGGTCCATGTACCGGTGGTCGCGGCAGCAGGGGTGTAATTTTCTGACATAACTCAATCCTTAGTCTGATGAACTTGACTTCCGGCGTGGTAGCTTTCGCTTGCCTTTCGTTTCATTTCACTTGGTGATTTCTTTCGTTGATTAAAATCTATAGAAAAGAAACTGAAAGTTCAATGGAGAAAAAGGAAATAAAACGAAATCTGTGATCGTTGAAAGAAAAGATAAGGGAAGCAAAAGGGATTTCCGCATGCGGCGTTAACGCCTTATTCGGCCTGGCAATCACTGCCGTAGGTCGGATAAGACGCGTTAGCGTCGCATCCGACACCGCTACGCAGCCTAAAAAGAAAGAAAAAGAAAGGCCTTACGGGGGAAGTGAAGGCCCAATAACGGAGCAAACAATTAAAACGAAGCTAATTGACCCTGAACCCAAATTTGTTGCACATGCAGCCCGCTATCCAGCGCAACGACGCTGGCGCGTTTGCCCGGTTTAAGCGATCCCAGAACACCATCAACACCCAGCATTCGCGCCGGATGCAGCGACGCCATATGGATGGCTTCCGCAGGCGTTACGCCCGTCAACTCGACCATATTGCGCACTGCCGCATCGACAGACAGCGTACTGCCCGCCAGCCCACCGGACGCGGTACGGACAACGCCACCGTGCATCTGCACTTCTTCACCACATAACGTATAGCGACCATCCGGCATCCCGGCTGCCTGCATCGCGTCGGTGATCAGCACGATTCTCTCTTTCGCACAGCAACAACACAGCGACATCGCCGCCGGATGTACATGATGCCCATCGGCTATCAGTTCCAGCCAGGCGCGCTTGTCTGTTAATCCCGCGCCAACCATTCCCGGTTCGCGGTGAT
This sequence comes from Escherichia sp. E2562, assembly GCF_005781075.1. Taxonomy (NCBI): domain Bacteria; kingdom Pseudomonadati; phylum Pseudomonadota; class Gammaproteobacteria; order Enterobacterales; family Enterobacteriaceae; genus Escherichia; species Escherichia sp. E2562. Next base: position 130,325 of record NZ_VATM01000019.1, read on the forward strand.
GTAAACCCGTCATCCCGTTATAGCAATGTACCAGGCCGTCTGCGCCAGCATCAAACGCAGCGCAGGTTTGTTGCCAGGTTGCTGCGCTATGTCCCAGCATCACCCGTACGTTTTGCTGTTTAAGATGGCGGATGGCCTGCAATGCCCCTTCTTTTTCCGGTGCCAGTGCCACCACGCGCAAAGTGTGCTGAGAAACGGTAATCAATTGATCCAGCTCGGTAATTTCCAGCTCGCGGAACAGCTCCGGCGGATGTGCGCCTTTATTCTGCGGCGTGAAGTACGGTCCTTCGAGATAACTTCCCAGCACTTGCGCACCAGGTCCGCCGCGTTGGCAACGTTGAGCAATACGCGCCAGCGTCGCATGAATGGCATTAAGCGGCGCGGTTACGGTAGTCGGCAACCAACTGCCGACACCTTCGCGCGCTTTGTGCATTGCCAGCTTGTCGAGCGCATCCGGTGCGTCATCCATCACATCAACGCCCGCGCCGCCGTGCACATGGGTGTCGATGTAAGCGGGGCAGAGCAGTTCCGCATTGCGTTCAGTCACGCCTGGTGGAATCGGTTCGATTGCCGCGATCACACCGTCAGCAATACGCAGCTGATGATCATCAAGCCAGCCCTCTTCAGTCAGCAGCCTTCTGGCGCGCAGAACTTGTGTCATATTCCTTCCTCGACCGGACATTCTTCATGGCAGCGACTAAGTTCGTCCACCAGACTGGTCAGCCCACGGTGTCCGCACTCCAGCGCCTGCACACGGAACTCTTCACTACTTAACCCTTCGCGCTCCAGCACCATCTCCAGTAGCAGTTGTAAATTGGTGCCGGTTATCACTTCACAGCCCGGTTTTTGCATCGCCAGCGTTGAAGCCACGCGAAACGGCGTGCCGCCCAGCAAATCCGTCAGGAAAACAATGCCGTCTTCACAATCCAGTTGGGCGATGGCTTCTTCAAGCTGCGATGTAAGTAGTGCGGTGCTTGAGGTTTCGGGAAAATCGATGGCGATAAACTGCGATTGCTCGCCGAGGATTTGCTTCATTGCTTTTTCCATGCCGCTGGCAAACCCGCCATGCCCTGTCAAAATAATACTTAACATCTAATACCTCATTGTATTTAAAGGAAATGGCAGAATTTACCGACGATGCCGAGAACCACGGTAACTGCAATCAGGCGCAGCGGACTCCAGCCGCGGCGTACCAGCCAGAACATGGTCAGGGTGTAGACCAGCGGTAAGAAGGCAGGCATCAGTTTGTCGATAACATCAGCCTGTAACTTAACCACTGCGTCGCCCGCTGTGATTTCCAGCGTGGTGCTTAAACGAACATAGGTTGCCACCAGCGCGCCGATTACCGTCATCCCAACGATAGACGCAGCATGGCCGACTTTTTTGGTATTCGCTTTAATCAGCGGAATCGCCGCCACGCCCATACGGTAAGCATAATGCGCCAGACCAAAACGCAGCCCCAGGTGTACCACGTTGAACAGCACAATAAAGACGACTGCGCCAAGAATGGAGCCTTGCAACGCCAGACTGGCACCAATCCCGCCACAAATTGGCAGTAGCGTCAGCCAGAACATCGCATCACCAATTCCGCCAAGTGGCGCACCGACGGCAATTTTGGTGCTCTGAATACTGTTAACGTCCTGCTTAGAACGCTCCATCGCAAGGATAATGCCGATAACAAACGTCACCAGAAACGGATGGGTATTGAAGAAACCCATATGGCCTTTCATCGCGCGCGCCAGGTCGCGTTTATTGGTGTGGATCTTTTTCAGTGCTGGCAGCAGACCGTACAGCCAACCGGAAGCCTGCATACGTTCGTAGTTAAAAGAAGCCTGTAACAGCATGGAACGCCAGGCGACGCGGTTGATATCTTTTTTCGTCAGCTCCGCGCCAATGCTCTGGTCTTCATACACGTTTTCATTGACGCCAGTCAGCAATGTTTCTTCATTTTCGCTGACGTTCGGCAGGGTAGTTTGATTAGATGCCATCTTCAAATTCCTCTTTCTGTGCCGCAGGTTGAGTCGGTTCAGGAGATTTACGCAGCAGGTCGATCAGCGCCATCGCCAGCGCAGCGGCAGCAATAGCCAGCACCGGTAACTTGAGCCAGGCAGCGGCAACAAAGCCCAGGATGAAGTAGGGGATGTAGACGTTTTTCATCATGATTTTCAGCAGCACGGCAAAACCGATTGCTGGCATGATGCCGCCCGCGACGCCGAGGCCGTCGATTAATCGTTGCGGCAGGACATCAATGATGGTTTTTGCATGTTCCGCGCCGAAGTAGATAGGCAGGAAAGCGCAGAGAAAATAGAAGATGCCGAGCGCCAGCAGCGCCAGATAGTTCACACGCTCAATGCCGCGTGTATCGGCGTTCTCCGCCATTCGGTCGCAGCGGGACATCACGCCAGACATCACCGAGAACAGGAAGGTAATCCCCATCTGTACCGCAACCGCGAAAGGCACGGCGACACCGACCGCGACATCGGGTTTCACGCCGGTAGTAATAGCAAATGCCGTACCGACGATAGTGCCGATAATCACGTTAGGCGGCTGTGCGCCCGCCAGAGGGGCCAGCCCCATCCACACCAGTTCCAGCGTACCGCCGGTTAAAATACCGGTATGCAGATCGCCAAGTACCAGCCCGACCAACGGGCCGAGGACCACCGGGCGGTGCATATGGGTTAGGCCGTTAAACATATCCAGACCAGCGATAAAGGCGATAATGCCCAACGCAAATGCCTGCAACAGACTGATTTCCATGATGAATCCCTCAAAGTAATTTAAAGAGGTCCACAGCAGGCTCTGTCGGGACGCCCTGAACGAAGCATTCCACCCCAGCGGCTTTCAGGTCGTTAAATGCTGCGATATCGCCCGCATCCACAGAAACCGTTTTGGCGATTTGCTGCTTGCCATTGGCGTAGTGCATATTGCCAACGTTAATGCGGCTAACCGGGACGCCACCTTTCACCAGCGTCAGGAAATCGGCAGGTGTTTTACAAACCAGCAGGATTTTCTGTCGATCGGCGGCGCGATGAATGTTGTCGATAACTTTTTGCAGCGTCCAGAAACGTACGGCTATCCCTTCTGCCAGTACCATTTCCATCAGGTTTTGTTGTACCGGATCTTCGGCAACCTCATCGTTGGCTACCAGCACCAGATTTGCCCCCGCAAATCCGACCCACTGAACGCCGACCTGACCGTGAATCAAGCGTTCATCAATCCGGCTTAAAACAATATTTGGCATAGCGTCTTCCTCTTTGTTTTGGTTATTGGCCTTCACAGGCTGTGTGGTACTGCGCCAGGATGTCCTGAATGTGGTTGATAATTAACGCCCGTGGCGTCGGTTGCAGCTCGCCGGAGCGAACTTTCACGTACTGCAGCGGCAGATACTGGCTGATGAGCGGTAGCGGAATCGGTGAATCCGCCAGATTACGAACCAGATGAGCGAAAGCGTCATCAATCTGGCTGTCCGGCCAGTAATAGCGCACACGATCCGAGTAGCTATAACCACGCGCCAGACGACGCGCGTTGCCGTCACCGTGGTAGTGGCTTTGCCAGTATTCCGGGCGGTCGAGCATCACGTTTTCCAGTACCTGACGCAGACCGGAACAGGCTTTCGCTGGCACCAGTTCTTCTTCAAGCGCCGCCAGAGAGAACAGAGCTTCACGCAGGGCGAAGGTCAGCGCCGGGCCAACTTTCAGAATGGCAAAATGGTCAATAACCAACTGACGTAACGATTGCGGCGTTTGATAATCCGTAGAGTGAGCTTCGAAAATCAGCGTTTCGTAGTTTTCGATCATCTGGCTTAAGGTAGCCGCTTTGGCGGGCTGATAATCAATAACGTTGGTGTGATCGAATTCGACGCCAGGCTGAACTACCAGCGCGATGATGCGCGGCCAGATGGCATTCAGACCTTGCTTTTCAAAAGCGTGACGATGGGCTTCCAGCGTGGCGCGGGCGGCATCCGGCGTGGTGACCGCCAGTTCGCTTAAGGTTTCATGTGCGCCGCCAGGCACCGGAACTTCGGTGCCAATGACATACACCAGATCGGCTTCGCCAAAATGTTCACGGCAGGTTTCTTCCGCCACTTTCGCCAGACGAGCGGCGCGTTCGGCAACGATGCCATCGGTTAAGGGAACCGGATCGTCCTGACAGGACATGCTGCAATCAAGGTGAATTTTTTTGAATCCTGCCGCGACGTAGCTTTTAATCAAATCATCGGCATTGGCCATCGCCTTAGCGGCAGGCAGGTTTTGCCAGCGGTTTGGCCCCAGATGGTCGCCACCCAGAATCAACGCGTCCTGTGGGAAATTCAGCGAGTCAGCAAGCTGGCAAACAAAGCCGCGAAAATCGGCGGGCGTCATTCCGGTATAACCGCCGAACTGGTCCACCTGATTGGACGTCGCTTCAATCAGTAGCGGCGTTTGGTTTGCACAGGCGTAGCGGATTGCAGCTTCCAGCACCAGCGGATGTGCGGAACAAACGGCATAAATCCCATTTGTTTTGCCCTCTTTATGCTGTCTCACCATTTCTGTCAGATGTTTCACTTTCCTCTCCAGTTCAGATTACTGCAACTTTAATCTTTCGTTTTGTTTCAATTGATACTGCGACATGGTGAGATAAAAATAAAACGAAAGATAATAGTTTTCTGATCTGATTCACAAAAGAAACATAATGAAAGCCACTGAAACGAGCGTAGCTTGCGTCAATGGGCAAGGTGGGCTTGCAATTGCTTAATAGAAAGGCGTTAATAGGCAAAACGAAATGAAACGAAAGTTTTACGAAAGGACTTACTATGAGTAATACCGACGCTTCAGGCGAGAAGCGAGTGACTGGCACCAGTGAGCGACGAGAGCAGATCATTCAACGCCTGCGCCAGCAAGGAAGTGTGCAAGTTAATGATCTATCGGCATTGTATGGTGTATCTACTGTGACGATCCGTAACGATCTGGCGTTTCTGGAAAAGCAGGGGATCGCTGTGCGGGCCTATGGGGGCGCGTTGATCTGCGATAGCACGACGCCGTCAGTCGAGCCATCAGTGGAAGATAAAAGTGCGCTCAACACGGCGATGAAACGCAGCGTTGCGAAAGCTGCCGTTGAGTTGATTCAGCCAGGTCATCGGGTGATCCTCGATTCCGGGACCACCACTTTTGAGATTGCTCGTCTGATGCGCAAGCACACTGACGTAATTGCGATGACCAACGGTATGAACGTGGCCAATGCTTTGCTGGAAGCGGAAGGCGTTGAGCTGCTGATGACCGGCGGGCATTTGCGCCGTCAGTCGCAATCTTTTTACGGCGATCAGGCTGAACAATCGCTGCAAAATTACCACTTCGATATGCTGTTTCTTGGCGTAGATGCTATTGATCTGGAGCGTGGCGTCAGCACGCATAATGAAGATGAAGCTCGTTTAAACCGTCGGATGTGCGAAGTTGCGGAACGGATCATCGTAGTCACCGATTCCAGTAAGTTCAACCGCTCCAGCCTACATAAGATCATCGATACCCAGCGGATCGACATGATCATTGTCGATAAAGGCATTCCTGCAGATAGCCTGGAAGGGCTGCGAAAGGTTGGGGTTGAAGTGATTCTGGTCGAGGGGTACGCGTCTTCGCTGTGACTCACTATGCCCGATAAACAAGCGATATCGGGCATAATACAACTTGAAGTATGATGAGTATATCAGGTCACCGGTGCCGGGTTAAACACCGCCAGCTGGTTATGCAGTCCCCATTGATCCGAGAAGGTTTTCTTCTTCCCGCTGGCGACGTCGAGAATAAAGTGGAACAGCTTCCAGCCCACCTCTTCAATGGTTTCTTCGCCGGTGGCGATGGTGCCTGCGTTGATATCCATTAAGTCAAACCAACGGTTTGCCAGCTCGGTGCGGGTCGCCATTTTAATGACGGGTACCGCCATCAGGCCGTATGGTGTACCACGGCCGGTCGTAAACACTTGCACGGTGATACCCGAAGCCACCTGTTGCGTGCCACAGACAAAATCGCTGGCTGGCGTCGCGGCGTAAATTAATCCGCGTTTAGTCGGGCGTTGACCGGGCGACAGCACTTCAACAATTGCGCTTTTACCCGATTTCGCAATGGAGCCGAGTGCCTTCTCTACCACGTTTGCCAGACCGCCTTTCTTGTTGCCCGGCGAAGGGTTAGCGCTGCGGTCGGTTTTCCCCATATTGAGATAGTTATCGTACCACTCCATCTCTTCCAGCAGCCGTTTGCCGACCTCTTCGTTAATGGCGCGCGGTGTCAGTAGATGAATCGCGTCACGCACTTCCGTTACTTCTGAAAACATCACCGTTGCACCGCAGCGCACCAGTAAATCAGATGCATACCCAACCGCCGGGTTTGCCGTTACGCCAGAAAATGCATCGCTGCCGCCGCATTGCATGCCGACAACCAGTTCCGAAGCCGGACAGGTTTCTCGCTGACGTTGATTCAGTTTTTGTAGATGGCGTTCGGCGACCTGCAAAATATCCTCGACCATTGATTGAAAGCCGACATGCTTTTCATCCTGCAAACTGACAATGCTGGCGCTTTCTACTGGAATAGCTTGCACATCATCCGTTCCAATCAGTAAACGTTCAGGCTGTAACTTTTCACAGCCCAGGCCAATCACCATCACCTCGCCGCCAAAATTTGGATTGAGCGAAATATTGTGAATGGTACGTATTGGCACTACAGCCGCCGGAGCATTAATCGCCACGCCACAACCGTACAGGTGATTCAGTCCCACTACGCCATCGACGTTCGGGTATTTTGGCAGCAGATCGCGCTCAATGATTTTTACTACGTAATCCACCACGCCTGCCACACAGTGGACGCTGGTGGTAATGCCGAGCAGGTTTTTGGTTCCCACGCTACCATCAGCATTGCGATAGCCTTCAAAGGTATAACCTTCCAGCGGCGGTAAGGGTTCCGGGACTTTGGTTGCCAGTGGCAGCGTGTGTAACGGCGGCGCTTCCGGTAGTACTACCATTGATTCGTCGATCCAGCTTCCGCGTGGGATTGCGCGCACGGCGTAACCAATCACTTCGCCATAACGAATAATTTCTCCATTAGCTGGAATGTCCAGCAATGCGACTTTATACCCCTGAGGAATATGTTCAATTAATTCCAGTCCGTCCGGAAAACGCGTTCCTGCTTTCAGGCCATTATCATTAACAATAATTGCCACATTATCTGTGTCGTGAACTTTTATATAAAACGCAGTTGGCGTTTCTTGTCTGATTTCGATGTTGGCCATTGTGCAATATTCTCCAGCCAGGGACTATTAAAATGAGGACCTGGTCTCATTTAAAAATAAATGACTTCATTGGGTGAAATAAGAATGTCAGGAGTTTAAACGCAGAAATGTGATCAATGTCAATCATTTCAGGGATTGCAGTACCGCCCGGCAAGGCAATGCGTAAATCTGTGCTTTAGCGCGCAACCTTATGTGCATATGCTCAAAATAATATTTAAATCGTATTAATTAAATTAGCATTTGCACAATGATTATTATTCTCGCGCTGCTTATACTGATTCCCGAGTTCATTGTCATTACGGCATAAATGAAACTCATAAATAACATCTTCCCCATAATAATAAAAATCAGCATAAGTACCCGAGGTAAATAAAATGATTCTGGACACCGTTGACGAAAAAAAGAAAGGCGTGCATACCCGCTATTTAATATTACTGATTATTTTTATTGTTACCGCCGTTAACTACGCCGATCGTGCAACGCTGTCTATTGCTGGTACCGAAGTAGCAAAAGAGTTGCAGTTAAGTGCGGTTTCGATGGGTTACATCTTCTCCGCTTTTGGCTGGGCCTACTTGCTGATGCAAATCCCCGGCGGCTGGCTGCTTGATAAGTTTGGCTCGAAGAAAGTTTACACTTACAGCCTCTTTTTCTGGTCGCTGTTCACCTTCCTGCAAGGCTTTGTCGATATGTTTCCGCTGGCCTGGGCTGGGATCTCCATGTTCTTTATGCGCTTTATGCTGGGGTTTTCGGAAGCGCCGTCATTCCCGGCGAACGCCCGTATTGTCGCGGCCTGGTTCCCGACGAAAGAACGTGGTACTGCCTCCGCCATCTTTAACTCGGCGCAATATTTCTCGCTGGCGCTCTTCTCACCGCTGCTTGGCTGGCTGACTTTTGCCTGGGGCTGGGAGCACGTCTTTACCGTTATGGGAGTGATTGGTTTTGTGCTGACGGCGCTGTGGATCAAGTTGATTCATAACCCGACAGATCACCCACGCATGTCCGCGGAAGAGTTGAAGTTTATCTCTGAAAATGGCGCGGTGGTTGATATGGACCACAAAAAGCCGGGCAGTGCAGTGGCAAGCGGTCCCAAACTGCATTACATCAAGCAATTGCTCTCCAGCCGCATGATGCTGGGTGTATTTTTCGGACAATATTTTATCAACACCATCACCTGGTTCTTCCTTACCTGGTTCCCGATTTATCTGGTGCAGGAAAAAGGCATGTCGATTCTGAAGGTAGGCCTGGTCGCCTCGATTCCGGCACTGTGTGGTTTTGCTGGAGGCGTGCTCGGTGGTGTCTTCTCGGATTATCTGATCAAACGCGGTTTGTCACTGACCCTGGCTCGTAAGCTACCGATTGTACTGGGAATGTTGCTGGCTTCCACCATCATCTTATGTAACTACACCAACAACACCACGCTGGTGGTCATGCTGATGGCGCTGGCCTTCTTTGGCAAAGGATTTGGTGCGCTGGGCTGGCCGGTGATTTCTGACACCGCGCCGAAAGAGATTGTTGGCCTCTGCGGCGGCGTATTTAACGTCTTTGGCAATGTTGCCTCCATTGTCACTCCACTGGTGATTGGTTACCTGGTAAGTGAACTGCACTCCTTCAATGCGGCACTGGTCTTCGTGGGATGTTCGGCGCTGATGGCGATGGTCTGCTACCTCTTCGTGGTTGGCGACATTAAACGTATGGAATTGCAGAAATAAGCAAAGGTATAAGCGATGAATAACGATATTTTTCCCAATAAATTCAAAGCCGCATTGGCCGCGAAACAAATACAAATTGGTTGCTGGTCAGCTCTCTCTAACCCGATAAGCACTGAAGTTCTTGGTTTGGCTGGCTTTGACTGGCTGGTGCTGGATGGCGAACATGCGCCAAACGATATCTCCACATTTATTCCCCAGCTGATGGCCCTGAAAGGTAGCCCCAGCGCGCCAGTGGTGCGGGTGCCGACCAACGAACCGGTAATTATTAAGCGTCTTCTGGATATCGGTTTCTATAACTTCCTGATTCCATTTGTCGAAACAGAAGAGGAAGCGGTACAAGCAGTGGCATCTACTCGTTATCCACCAGAAGGTATTCGCGGCGTCTCCGTTTCTCACCGTGCCAATATGTTTGGCACCGTGGCGGATTATTTCGCTCAGTCGAACAAGAACATCACCATTCTGGTCCAGATTGAAAGTCAGCAAGGCGTAGATAACGTCGATGCCATCGCCGCTACCGAAGGTGTAGACGGCATCTTCGTCGGTCCCAGCGATCTGGCTGCGGCATTAGGCCATCTCGGCAATGCATCACACCCGGATGTACAAAAAGCGATTCAACATATTTTTAACCGTGCCAGAGCGCACGGCAAACCCAGCGGTATCCTCGCACCGGTCGAAGCCGATGCGCGTCGTTATCTGGAATGGGGCGCGACGTTTGTGGCTGTTGGTAGCGATCTCGGCGTGTTCCGCTCTGCCACCCAGAAACTGGCAGATACCTTTAAAAAATAACCACCACCGCAACAAGAGAGATGATTGATATGACTATGAAAGTTGGTTTTATTGGCCTGGGTATTATGGGTAAACCAATGAGTAAAAACCTTCTGAAAGCAGGTTACTCGCTGGTGGTTTCTGACCGTAACCCTGAAGTTATCGCAGAAGTGATAGCTGCAGGTGCAGAAACAGCTTCTACGGCTAAAGCGATCGCTGAACAGTGCGACGTCATCATTACCATGCTGCCAAACTCTCCTCATGTGAAAGAAGTGGCGCTGGGTGAAAATGGCATTATTGAAGGCGCGAAACCCGGCACGGTATTGATCGACATGAGTTCTATCGCACCGTTGGCAAGCCGTGAAATCAGCGAAGCGCTGAAAGCGAAAGGCATTGATATGCTTGATGCTCCGGTTAGCGGTGGTGAGCCGAAAGCGATTGATGGCACTCTGTCAGTGATGGTGGGTGGCGATAAGGCTATTTTCGACAAATACTATGACTTAATGAAAGCGATGGCGGGGTCTGTGGTACATACCGGGGAAATCGGTGCAGGCAACGTCACCAAACTGGCCAACCAGGTCATTGTGGCGCTGAATATTGCCGCGATGTCAGAAGCGTTGACGCTGGCAACCAAAGCAGGCGTTAACCCGGATCTGGTTTATCAGGCAATTCGTGGTGGACTGGCGGGCAGTACCGTGCTGGATGCGAAAGCGCCAATGGTGATGGACCGTAACTTCAAGCCAGGTTTCCGTATTGATCTGCATATTAAGGATCTGGCGAATGCGCTGGATACCTCCCACGGCGTTGGCGCGCAACTGCCGCTGACGGCTGCGGTTATGGAGATGATGCAAGCGCTGCGTGCCGATGGTCTGGGAACAGCAGACCATAGCGCCCTTGCGTGCTACTACGAAAAACTGGCGAAAGTCGAAGTTACTCGCTAATGACGTCGTGCCCGGATGGCTTATTGCTATCCGGGCCTGGAATCCAGGCCGAATAAGAGAAACGCCCCCCGGCGTCATGTGGTAACAGGCAAAGGTATGAAAATCGTAATCGCCCCAGACTCTTATAAAGAAAGTTTATCAGCCAGCGAGGTTGCGCAGGCGATAGAAAAAGGATTTCGGGAAATTTTTCCTGATGCACAGTACGTTTCTGTTCCTGTTGCCGACGGTGGCGAAGGAACGGTGGAAGCGATGATTGCTGCCACCCAGGGGGCTGAACGTCACGCCTGGGTTACAGGGCCGCTGGGCGAGAAAGTGAATGCCAGTTGGGGGATCTCCGGCGACGGCAAAACCGCGTTTATCGAAATGGCTGCGGCCAGTGGGCTGGCGCTGGTGCCATCGGAAAAGCGTGATCCGCTGGTAACCACTTCACGCGGCACAGGGGAGTTAATCCTGCAGGCGCTGGAGAGCGGTGCAACAAGCATCATTATCGGTATTGGCGGTAGCGCCACCAACGATGGCGGTGCAGGGATGATGCAGGCGCTGGGAGCGAAGTTAAGCGATGCCAATGGCAATGAAATCGGCTTTGGCGGCGGCAGTCTTAATACTCTGAATACCATTGATATCAGTGGCCTCGATCCACGTTTAAAGAATTGTACGATTCGCGTCGCCTGTGATGTCACCAATCCGCTGGTGGGCGACAGTGGCGCTTCGCGGATCTTTGGCCCGCAAAAAGGGGCGAATGAAGCCACGATTGTCGAGCTGGACAAGAATCTCTCTCACTATGCTGATGTCATCAAAAAATCGCTGCATGTTGATGTGAAAGACGTCCCCGGTGCAGGTGCGGCGGGCGGAATGGGCGCGGCGTTGATGGCTTTTCTTGGCGCAGAGCTAAAGAGCGGCATTGAGATTGTGACTACGGCGCTCAATCTGGAAGAACATATTCATGATTGCACGCTGGTTATCACCGGAGAAGGGCGCATTGATAGCCAGAGCATCCATGGCAAAGTACCGATTGGGGTGGCTAATGTGGCGAAGAAATACAATAAACCGGTAATTGGTATTGCGGGTAGTCTTACGAAGGATGTTGGCGTTGTGCACCAGCATGGTATCGATGCTGTATTCAGCGTGTTAAACAGTATTGTTACGCTGGATGAAGCTTTCAGCGGGGCTTATGACAATATTTACCGAGCTTCGCGCAATATTGCTGCAACACTGGCGATTGGAATGCGCAACGCGGGGTGACAAGGGCGTGTAAACCCTCTATACTGCGCGCCGAAGCTGACCAGACAGTCGCCGCTTCGTCGTCGTCCTCTTCGGGGGAGACGGGCGGAGGGGAGGAAAGTCCGGGCTCCATAGGGCAGGGTGCCAGGTAACGCCTGGGGGGGAAACCCACGACCAGTGCAACAGAGAGCAAACCGCCGATGGCCCACGCGAGTGGGATCAGGTAAGGGTGAAAGGGTGCGGTAAGAGCGCACCGCGCGGCTGGTAACAGTCCGTGGCACGGTAAACTCCACCCGGAGCAAGGCCAAATAGGGGTTCATAAGGTACGGCCCGTACTGAACCCGGGTAGGCTGCTTGAGCCAGTGAGCGATTGCTGGCCTAGATGAATGACTGTCCACGACAGAACCCGGCTTATCGGTCAGTTTCA